>NZ_JBEOZN010000087.1:0-43102 GCF_040298085.1 Streptosporangium sp. NPDC001681
CTGGCCCGCACCTACGACCAGATCGCCCGGCTGCGCGCGAGAGCCAAGCGCCGAGCCGTCGACTGGCAGCACCAGACCACCACCGAACTCGCCGCCACCTTCGGCGTGGTCGTGGTGGAAGAGTTGAAGATTGCGAACATGGTCCGTTCGGCCAGGGGTACGGTCGAGGCCCCCGGCGTGAACGTCGCGCAGAAGGCCGGGCTGAACCGCTCGATCGCCGGGCAGGCATGGGGCCGGACGGTCACCTTGCTGGAGTACAAGACCTCCGAGCGGGGTGGTCAGGTGGTGAAGGTTCCCGCGTGGGGGACCTCGCAGACCTGTCACCGGTGCGGCCACCGCGACCCGGCGGCCCGGGACGGGATAAGGTACGCCTGCGCCAACTCCGCGTGCGGTTGGGTCGGGCATGCCGACACCAACGCCGCGATCAATATCAAGAACGCCGTCGGAACGCCGGTGTCAGGACGTGGAGACCTCGGGGTTACCCGGTCCGCGAAGCGTCAACCCCCGCGCGCCGCTTAACCGCGACGCGACGGGAGAGTCTCCGGCCCCAGGCCGGGGAGGAGTTCAAAGTCCGAGATACCTGCTCTTCGCCGTTCCCGCCATGGTGCTGCTCGTGGGGGCGGGCCTGGACGCCCTGCGGCCCCGGGCGTCGGCCTGGGCCGGACTGGTCCTCGTCGCGGCGTTGACCGTCCCGGCGCACCTGACGATCCGCGAGCCGGACACGCGCCCCGACGATCTGCGGAGCATGGCGGCCACGCTGCTGGCCGAGCAGCGCCCCGGCGACGCCGTGCTGTATGTGAAGGAGAACTGGCGCCTGTTCGCCGCCGTGTACGGGGACGCGTACCGGAACCTGCGCGATCTCACCTACGCTCCCGGCCAGACCGCGCCGAGAACCGCCGCGCAGTTCACGACCGCCCTGGACGGCGTCGAGCGGGTCTGGGTGGTCACCGGCGGCAGGAGGCGCCAGAACAGCGCCTTCGTGGAGGAGGACGAGCGCTATCTCGCCCTCATGGGCAACCGTGATTTCGTGCTGAGATCCACCGATGATTTTGGGTATTCGTGGATCGGCCTCTATGTCCGCAGGCCGGCCTGCTGCGGTGCCACCGCCTCGCCCGGCGCGAGCCGGTAAGGCGTTCCTCCGCGGTGACCTCGGCGGGCAGGAAGGTCAGGAGATCAGGCCGGGCAGCAGGGTGACGGTGCCCGCGAGGTAGGTGCCGAGCTCCGGGGGGACGAGGTTGATGGCGGAGATCTCGGCCGGATCGAGCGGGAGCCGCACCACCTCGTAGTGGCCACGGGCGGGATCGTCGAACTCCGGGCCGCAGCGCAGGGCGAGATCCATCGAGACCAGGCGGCAGCCGTAGACGTGCTGGGTCTTGATCCCCTCGTCGCGCACGCATTCCAGGGTGGTCAGCGGGGTGACGCCGGAGACCACGGCGCCCAGCTCCTCCATGACCTCGCGGTGCAGGGTGTGCTCCAGCGAGGCGTCCTCGGGCTCGACATGGCCGCCGGGGACGGACCAGTAGAGCTCCTTACCGGGGACCGTACGCCGGAATACCACCAGCCGGTCGTCGTCGAGGAGGACGGCGCGAACACTCGGCACGTCAGACATGGGCCCATTGTGTCACCGACCCGGTGACGCGATCCGCATCCGGGCCCCGGGGAGGCGGGATTTCCGTACGGCATGGGCGGCCGTTCACCTTTGGGAGAGAGGTTTCGGCGTCCTGAGCCTTTGATTCGTCCCATGTCTCGCCGAAGCCCGGCAGAGAGGGTGCCGCCATGACGGTCAGCCCAGATCGGCGAGTTCCCCGCCCTTGATCATCCCGAGGAAGAAATCCCACTCGGACGGGGTGAAGGACAGCACCGGACCTTCGGGGTCCTTGGAGTCACGGACCAGGACGAGCCGGTCGGCGTCCGGGGCGGTCTCGGCTCCGGCCTGGGGGGTGTCGGATGAATGCCGCCTCCGCTTCGAGCTGGATGTAAGTGGCGTAGTCGCTCGGTAGCGAGCTTGCATAGGCGTCCCACCACCCCTTCATGCGCGCTGTTCGCGCCAGCGCGTGCAGGGCAGGCCGCGTGCCCTCGTCGAGTTCATATAGATCGAGCAGGCGAGTGAGGTCCGGGGATGTGACCCCGACTCCGGCCGTACCCCCGGTGGCCGGGTCACCATTGCCGTCGCCCGCCACAATGGAACGCTCCACATCGACGTCATCGACGCCGGATCAACCGCCGGACAGCGGCCTCAGGTCTGCCCGGACACCGACCCCGACAGCGGCGGCGGACGCGGTCTCTGGCTCGTCCAGCAACTCTCCTCGGCCTGGGGCTGGTACGAGACCCCCGCCGGGCGGGTCGTCTGGTTCCAACTGGCCTGCCGGTGACCCCATGATCCTCCGGGGCCACTCAGCAGGCATCCAGACCTGTTCTCGCGGTCTGTCTAGTGGTGGTCCCTGCGCAGGCGTTTGAGGTCGGAGCGTTGTTTCTTGGCGGTGATCCGCCGTTCGATCGCGCCCCTGCTCGGTTTGGTCGGGCGGCGCTTCTTGGGGGGCGGGGCGATCGCCTCGCGGAGCAACTGGGCCAGGCGCATCTCGGCGGCCTCGCGGTTGCGCAGCTGGGAGCGGAACTCCGAGGCGGCGATGGTGATCACGCCGTTCACCAGGCGGGAGGCGAGGCGTTCGAGGGCACGGGCCTTGAGGACGTCTCCGAACGCACCGGTGGCGGCCAGGTCGAAGCTGAGCTCGACCCGGCTGTCGGTGGTGTTGACCCCCTGGCCGCCGGGGCCCGAGGAACGGGAGAACCGCCAGCCGAGCTCGGCCTCGGGGACCGAGACCGAACCGCTGATCTGGAGCGGACCGGGCATGGCGGTGACTTCCTTCTCACGGGGGGTGTGTTCTCAGGGTACCGAGGAGTGACAAGCATGGATCAACTGGTTTTATGCCCCGTTTCTCGATGTGCGATGAGCTTTGAAGCGGTACACGGTTGATCTTCCGTCTCTTGAGGCTGCTCCCGGATCGGAGAAACCGCAGGCCGCACTGGGTCGGCGATCACCATGACAGCCGCACCGACTGAAACTTTCACCGGCGGTTGACGCGCGTGGCGCCAGCCCACAAGATCATGGTGCCTCCCTGGTCAGGAGGGGGCGTCGACTGGATTCCGCTACCTATGACTGAGGTGTGCCGATGCCCAAAGTCCCGTTACGGGTCGCGTCCGCTGTCCTGCTGACGCTGGCCGCGCTGAACGTTCCCACCGCGTACGCCGCCGACGACGTCACCCCGGTCACGGTGACCGTCAACGCACGTGCCGCACTCGCCACCGTCCCCGAAACCGGTATCGGCGCCAACCATGCGATCTGGGACAGCCAGTTGGGCACCGACGAGACCGCGGACCGGCTCAAGGACGCGGGCGTGAAGCTGCTGCGCTATCCCGGCGGCTCCTACTCCGACATCTACCACTGGGCCGACCACACCGCTCCCGGCGGCTACGTGGCTCCCAACACCGACTTCGACACCTTCATGCGCGGTGTGCGGCGCACCGGGGCGCAGGCGATGGTGACCGCCAACTACGGCACCGGCACCGCCGCCGAGGCCGCCGCCTGGGTCCGCTACGCCAACGTCACCAAGTCCTACGGCGTCAAGTACTGGGAGATCGGCAACGAGAACTACGGCAACGGTCACTACGGCGACCCCTGGGAGGCCGACGAGCACGCCGACAAGAGCCCGGCCGAGTACGCCCGCCACGTCGTCGCGTACGCCGATGCGATGAAGGCGGTCGACCCGGACATCAAGATCGGCGCGGTCCTGACCACGCCCGCCAACTGGCCGGACGGGCTGGTCGCCGGTGGCGACGAGGGAACCTGGAACAAGGTGGTCCTGTCGATCGCCGGACCGAAGATCGACTTTGTGATCCTGCACTGGTACCCCGGCGCCTTCGACAGGGCCGGCCAGGTCCCCGACATGATCCATCTCACCCGCCGGCAGATCACCGAGTACGCGGGACCCGGGTCGGAGCGGATCGGCATCTCGATGACCGAGTTCAACACCGGGACCAGCAGCAACGGCACGAACACCCAGCCCGGTGCGCTCGCCGCCGCCGACGCCTACGCGACGCTCCTCGCAGGCGGCGTGTTCACCGTCGACTGGTGGAACACCCACAACGGCATCGGCAAGGTCACCCAGGTCGAGGGACAGAC
Organism: Streptosporangium sp. NPDC001681; assembly: GCF_040298085.1. Classification (NCBI taxonomy): domain Bacteria; kingdom Bacillati; phylum Actinomycetota; class Actinomycetes; order Streptosporangiales; family Streptosporangiaceae; genus Streptosporangium; species Streptosporangium sp. NPDC001681. The sequence continues at coordinate 4,181 of NZ_JBEOZN010000087.1, forward strand.
CGACTACGGCGATTTCGGCCTGCTGTCGAGCGGGACGTGCACCTCCGACGGCAGCGTGTGCGAGCCGGCGGTGAACACGCCCTTCGCGCCGTACTACGCGCTGCGGATGGTGAGCGCGTTCGCCCGGGCCGGCGATCGGTTCGTCGGGGCCGCCAGCGATCAGGCGAAGGTCAGCGCGCATGCCGTCCGCCGTCCCAACGGCGATCTGGCGGTCCTGTTGATCAATACCTCGTCCGACACGTCGCTCCCCGTCACGATCGACTATTCCGGCTTCAGCCCGGCCTCCGGGGCGCCGGCCGTGCTGACCCACACCAACGGCGCCACCGACCTCGCCGGCTCGACCTCGGGGAGCGCGACCAGCCGGACGCTGCCGCCGCTGTCGCTGACCACGATCGTGGTGCGCCCCGCCTCGGCCCAGACCGGGCTGCCGGGCGCGCCGGGGCAGCCGACGGTCTCGAACGTGACGGACAAGACCGCCGTGATCTCCTGGCCGGCCGCCTCCGCCGGGACGCGTCCGATCGTGAAGTACGAGGTCCACCGCCACAACGGAGCGGTCGGCGAGCAGCTCGGTGAGACCGCCGGCAATTCCTTCACCGTCGGCAACCTCAAGCCGGGCACGCGCTACACGGTCAACGTGATCGCGCGGGACAGCGGCGGCGGTGTCTCGCCGGCGTCCTCGCCCCTCACGTTCACGACCGGCACGCCCGCCTCCAGTTCCTGCGCGGTCCGGCTGAGTGACCAGTCCGACTGGGGCAACGGCTATGTCGGCGCCATCGACATCACCAACAACGGCGCGCCGATCAACGGCTGGACCCTGAACTTCAGCTGGCCCAGGACGTGGCAGAGCCTGGGCAGCGGCTGGAGCGCCGTCTGGACGCAGAACGGCTCGAACGTCAAGGTCGTCAACGAGCCCGGCAACGGCTCGCTGCCCACCGGCGCGTCGACCACGATCGGCTTCGTCGGCAACTACAGCGGCCCGAACGTCCTCCCCGCCGTCTTCACCCTCAACGGAACCGTCTGCACGACGCGGTGACACCCTCAGGGGCCGTCCCGCGCGGACGGCCCCTGACACGCTCACGGTGTGGCGAGAACGGATCAGAACGGCTCGGCCGGGAGCACGGGGGAGTGACCGGCCGAGCCGTCCCGGCCAGGAGCGGTGTCGCGCCTGCTCCTCCCTTGGTGACGTGGCACCGTGGCCGAAAACCTCGCCCGTGCAGCTCAGGCGGCATGTGAGTATTCCTGGAGGACCCTGCCGAGCCGCATGGGTGTCCTCGTCCAGGTGACCGGCCGCGCGCTCGCTGGAGCCGGGTGCGAAAGTCGGCGAGCGCCTCCGCGAGGTCGGCCGTCGGCGGGTGGCGGCTCACTTCACTGCTCATTCTGTGTCGACGACCGGGTGGGCCGGACCACCGATGGATGTAGAACCTTGCGCGGGCCGGCCTTGAACAGTCGGGCCGGTCGCGGACTTCCGCGCGGAACCGGCCGCGACGATGAATCCATCGGTCTCCTGGACCTTGCGATAGAAGTTCCTGGGATCGTGCCGGATCCCCCGTACCGCCTCGTACACCTCCTAAAGATCGGTGATCGTGAAGGTCGGCCCGCAGAACGCCGTCGCGAGTGCGGAATGCTCGAGCTTGACGCGGGCCCGCTCCACCGCGCGGGTGAGGTGGCGCGGTGGGAGGAGATGCCTGAGAGAGTGGATCGGCAGGGAAGGGGGCGTACCCTCCCAATGATCGTTTGAGATCTCACCCGCGGCTCGTGGTGATCGTCTACGAGTCCGGCCTGGTCGATCCGCCGGCTACGGGCGCTGAGGTTTCCAGGGGGAGGAGACGCCAGCAGTGAAGGCAGGCGGGGACGCCGCTGCGAGCCGGGCGTTGGCGTCCGCGAACGGGAACGTGGCTGCGAGCGCGTGCCCAGGCGAGGGCGGTGAGCCGGGCGCGGGCCGCATGGATGCCCGGTGGGTGGCGTGGGCGCGGGGGGTATCCGCCGTGCTGGCCGTGCTGTCGGTGTCGCTGACCGTGGCCGGCACCGCGATCCAGTTATCGGTGCCGAAGGAGTGGGCGCCGTGGCCGCCCGCGGCGCCTGACCACGGCGCGGGCCTGACGTTCCCGCTGATCGGCGCGTTCCTGATCGCGTACCGTCCCCGCCTGAAGCTGGCCTGGCTGATGTGTGTCGGCGGCCTCGCCTGCGCGGTCAATGTGATGATGACCGGGCTGCAGTTCATGCAGGCGTCGGCCGGCGATCTGGAGAGCGCGGGGTGGCTGCGCATCCTGGCCGTCGCGGGCTGGACGGTCGGGGGTTGCGCGCTGGGGATCCTCATGCCGCTGCTCTCACCGGACGACCGCCTGCCCTCCCGCCGCTGGCTGCCGGTGGCGATCGCCGGTGTGGCTGCGACCGTCATCGACGGCGTGCGCAACATCGTGCGGCCGACGCCGCCCGCGAGCACGTACCGCTGGCCGGAGGTCATTCCGAATCCGCTGGCGATCGAGGCCCTGGCTCCCTACCACACGGTGTTGGTGCGCTCACTGGCTCTGCTGATCAACGCCTGTGTGGTGCTTGCTGTGCTCTCTCTGCTGGTACGGCTGCGGCACGCGGCCTCGACGGCGCGCAGGCAGATCGCCTGGCCGCTGATCGCGTTCGTCGTCTATACGCTGTTCCTGCTGCTCGGCGAGGACTACTGGCTGCCGGTGACGATCTGGACCGGGCTGATTCCGGTGGCGATCGCGTTCGCGGTGCTGCGATACCGCCTGTATGGCATCGACACCGTCATCAGCCGGACCGTCATCGCGGTCGGCCTGATCGTTGCGGTCGGTGCGGTGTACTTCGGCACCGGCGCCCTGGCCGCGCTGCTGGTGTCGGGCTACGACCAGGTGGCGGGACTGACCGCCGCGCTGGTGGCAGGCGCGTTCTTCCAGCCGCTGCGCACGCGCCTGCGCCGCCTCACTGACGTGATGCTGTACGGCAAGCACGGCCGGCCCGAAGAACTGGCCAGGAGGCTGGCGCGCGAGGTCGCCGAGACCGAGCCGGTAAACGCGCTGGCCGCCGTCACGGCGGTGGCGCACGACGGTCTCGGCGTTACCGGCGTCGCCGTCGAGGTCGGTACGGCGGGCATGCGGGTGGAGCTGGGCGTGGCCGGGCCGGACCCGCGCGTCGTGCCGCTGGTGTGGCATGGCGAGCCGGTCGGCCGGATGCTGATCGGGCCGCCCGGACCGCGCCGCTTCTCCGCCGCCTACACCGAGCGGCTGATCGGGGTGGCGACCCTTTACGTTGCGGACGTCGCGCACGCCGTGCTGATGGTGGCCGACCTGCAGCGTTCCCGGGAGCGCATCCTGAGCGCACGCGAGGAGGAGCGGCGCAGGCTCCGCCGTGACCTGCATGACGGCCTCGGCCAGGCGCTCACCAACATGTCGATGTCACTGAACATGGCCCGGCTGCGCCTGCGCGAGGTGCCGTCCTCGGCCGACCGGATGCTGCGGGACTTGCGCAGCAGTATGGAGGCGGTCAGCCAGGAGGTTCACGAGCTGGTCTACGGCCTGCGCCCGCCCAGCCTGGACGACCTGGGCCTGCTCGGGGCGGTGCGCGCGCTCGCCGCGGAGCCGGGGCCGCCCGTCCAGGTCGAGGTGGAGGGTGAGACCCGCGACCTGCCGGCGGCGGTGGAGGTGGCGGCGTACCGGATCGCGCAGGAGGCGCTGACCAACGTGCGCAAGCACGCCGACGCCACCTGGGCCACCGTCACGCTGGCCCGCTCGGAGCACGCGCTGGTCGTGCGGGTGTGCGACGACGGCAAGGGGCTGCCCGGGCACCGGCGTTCCGGCGTCGGCTTCGCCTCGATGCGCGAGCGCGCCGCCGAGCTGAGCGGCACCTGTCTGATCACCCAGGCCCTCGCGATCGGCACCGACGCCGGGCCGGGGACGCAGGTGGAGGCCATGCTCCCGCTTCCCGGATGCTCCGCTGCCAGGCCGGCAGGCCACGGGTGATCCGTGGTGTCGACGCCGACGGCGGCCGGTCCGTGAAGGTCCGGCCGCCGTCGGTCTGACGGAGGGCTACTTCCAGGTGTCGTTGCTGGTGTGGGTGCCGTTGGCCGGGGTGGTGAAGGTCCGGTTGGCGGCCTCCTGTTCCACCACGGTCGCACCGTTCTTGATCAGGTACTTGTAGGAGACCGCGGTGGAGGCGGGCAGTTCGGCGATGGTCTTGTAGGTACCGTCGCCGTTGGCGGTCAGCGCGACCGAGTTCGCGGTGCTGCCGCCGCCGAGGGCCGGGATGTTCCCGACGACGTGCAGGGTCTGCCCGGATTCGAGGTCGGCGGTGACGTTGAAGGTTGTCGCGATCTTGGTGATGTCCGCCTTGGCGTTGACGTGGATCGCGACCGCGTTGTTGGCGGGGATGGTCACGGTGGCCTGGCCGCCGGAGACCGTGATCTTCGTGCCGGTGCAGCCGGTGGTGGTGGCGGCAACGGCCCTTCCATCCTCGATCGCGCCGGGCCGCGTGGCGCGCGGGGTCGCCGTCGGACTCGACGCCTCGGGCGCCTGCTTGTTCGAGAAGGGGGTCAACGCGGCAGTCACCCGGTGCCGAGTCGCCACTGATCACCAGATCTCAGGTGGAGTCGCGCTCGACCAGGGCATGGGTCCACAGGGCGAGGCGGGGCCGCCTGGTCGTGCCCTCCTTGACGAGCTGGTCCAGGGTCTGGGCGAGCACGGCCGGGGCGTTGGTGACGTCGAGGCGGACGGTGGTCAGCCGGGGCCGCAGCAGCTTCGCCAACGGCAGGTCGTCGCAGCCCACGACCGCCACGTTGCCGGGAACGGAGAGCCCGTTGTCGGCGAGCACCGCCATCAGCAGCATGGCGTACTCGTCGTTGTAGGCGAACACGCCGTTGATGCCCGCGGTCCGCCACACGTCCAGCCGCGCGGCGGTCGCGGTCTCGGAGAAGGCCAGATCCACCCGGGTGTACGGCACGCCGCGGGCGGCGGCCACCCGCTGCACGCCGGCCGCCCGGAGCAGGCCCATGTCGCGCAGGCCGTCCTCGGCCGGGACGATCGCGGTGAGGGTGCGACTGCCGCGTGCGAGGAGGTGTTCGGCGGCCATGGCCCCGATCCCCTCATGGTCCATGGTCACGGTGGAGACGATCTCGGAGGACCAGCCCACGACGCCGATGCCGATCACCGCTCTGATCCCCGCCGAGCGCAGTACGTCCACGGCCTGCCGGGTCAGCCGCCCGGCCGGGGCGAGGACCGCGACCGGGCGTAGCCCGGCCCAGGCGCGGGCGGCGGCCACGCCTTTCAGGCGGCGCGCGCCGTACTGGATCATGGTGTATCCGAGCTGGCTGAGCTCGCGGTCCAACTCCTCCATCAGGCCGACGGCGAGCGGGCCGTACGGGACGTCGGCCAGCGGCACCAGCACCAGTCCGCTGTGCCCGGTCCGCAGCGTCCGGGCTCCGGCGTGCGGCACGTACCCGAGCCTGTCGGCGGCCTCTTGGACGCGCGCCCGCGTCTCGTCGCTGATGCGCGCGCCCTCGCGGTTGTTGAGGACGTACGACACCGTCGCCTGAGAGACCCCTGCCTCACGGGCGACGTCGAGACTGGTGGGTGGCTTGGCGGACATCGAGTCCATTCTGGATCATCGCGAGTTCGTTAAGACCGAAGCCGCGCCCTTGTCGCCTCGCGAAGGCGATGCTATCAACTGCTTATACGTATAAGCGAGCCCGCCGGCGGCGGGGTGACCTGCGGGGGTGCCATCTCTCGTCGGCGCGGCCGCCGTCCTGTTGATCACGTCTGTGAAGGAGTCCAATGCTGCACACTCGCGAATGGGGCCGCGGCGACCGGGTCGCCGTGCTGATCCACGGCATCATGGCCGACTCCCGCTGCTGGTGGCGGGTAGGCCCGGCGCTGGCCGAGCGTGGCTACCGGGTCGTCGCGGTGGACCTGCCCGGCCATGGCGAAAGCCCCCGTGCCGAGGAGTACACCCCCGAGCTGTACGCCTCAAGCGTGCTGGAGTCGGTCCCGGCCACACCCGAACTGGCCATCGGTCACTCACTCGGCGGCCTCACCCTGTCGCTCGCGGTCGAACGGCTCAAGCCGGGCAGGGCGATCTACTCCGATCCGGCGTTCCGCATCCCCCGGATCGACGGAGTGGACTTCGGTGCGATGATGGCCGCGGCCAAGGACCAGACCGTGGAGATGGTGCGGCAGGTCCATCCCGGCTGGTCCGCCGAGGAATGCGCCCTTGAGATTGAGATGCTGGCCAGGTGGGACCCGGCCACCGCGATGGCGCTGAACTCGTTCGCCGGCTCGGACTTCACGCCCGAACCGGTGGTGCCGTCACTGGTTCAGCAGGCCGACCCGAGTGAGCTGATCTCCCCGGAGGCGGCCGAGGCCCTCATCTCCAAGGGCTTCGAGGTGCGCGTGGTGAAGGGCGCCGAGCACACGATCCATCGCCACCTGTTCGAAGACTTCATGGCCGGTCTCGATGGCTGGATCTAGATCTTTCCGACACGGCTGCTCGCGCCGCTCGCCGCGGCGTCCGTCATCGGCCTGAGCGGCTGTCCGGCGCTCGTCGTCGTCGCCATCGTGGCGGAGCCGGCCGTGCTCCCCGTCAAGTCCGTCCGCTGATCCGTACCGCTCCGCGCCGGACGCGAAAACTCGGCCGGGCGGGGAGCACGACGAGTCCAGGGGTCTTCCGGTCGCTGGCCCGGAGGTATGAGACGAGCGCGCGGAAGCTCGCGGACGAGGTCCTGGGCGAGCTGTCCCCCTGGCCGTGACGCGTGCGCGGCCCCGCCGTCCGCGCCGCGCGTCCGGACCGCCGACGTCAGAAGACCGGATCGGTGTGGACCCGCTCGCCCTCGACGTAGGTGGCCAGCACCGTGGTCTCGGCGATCTCGGTGGCCGGAATCGAGAAGGGGTCGCGGTCGGTGATCACCAGGTCGGCGAGCTTGCCCTTCTCGATCGTGCCGGTCCGGGTGTCCAGGTGGTTCACCCGCGCCGTGCCGATCGTGTAGGCGGCCAGCGCGGCCGTCAGGCTCAGACGCTGTTCCGGCAGGAACACCTTGGCGCTCTCGCCGGGGACCGTCCGGTTGACCGCGACATGGATGCCCAGGAACGGGTCGGGGCTGCTGACCGGCCAGTCGCTGCCCGCCGCGAGCGGAGCGCCCGTGCGGGCCAGCTCCCCGAACGGGTACTGCCAGCCCGCCCGTTCCGGGCCGAGGAACGGAATGGTCAGCTCGTCCATCTGCGGCTCGTGCGCCGCCCACAGCGGCTGCATGTTCGCGGTGATCTCAAGAGCGGCGAAGCGCGGCACGTCGTCGGGATGCACGACCTGCAGGTGCGCGATGTGGTGGCGGAGGTCGTTCATGCCGTTGGCGGCCCGCGCCGCCTCGAACGCGTCCAGGGCCTCGCGGGCCGCGCGGTCCCCGACGGCGTGCACGTGGACCTGGAAGCCTTCGGCGTCCAGGCGGGTGACGTACGCGCGCAGTGCCTCCGGATCGACGAAGCTGATCCCCTGATTGCCGGTCCCGCATCCGCAGCCGTCCAGATAGGAGGAGGTCATCGCGGCGGTGAAGTTCTCCGCGACCCCGTCCTGCATGATCTTGACGCTGGTGGCGCGGAACCGCCCGGTCGTGCCTCTGCGCGCGAGCAGTTCGGGGATCTGCTCCTCGCCCCCGTCGCGGTCCCACCACAGCGCGCCGATCACCCGGGCGGTGAGCAGCCCGGACCCGGCCGCGGTGAGGTAGGCCCGCTGCACCGCGGGGGTGACCATGGCGTCCTGCCAGGCGGTCACGCCGACGGAGTGCAGCCGCCGCTGACCGGCCCGCAGGGCGGCCAGCATCATGTCCGCGGTCGGCTCGGGGACGTGCCGGGCCACCAGGTGCGACGCGCCTTCGTGGAGCGTTCCCTGCGGGGTGCCGTCGGCCTCCCGCTCGATGCGCCCGTCGACGGGGTCCGGGGTGCCGGCGTCGACGCCGCACAGCTCCAGGGCCCTGGTGTTGACCCAGGCCCCGTGGCCGTCCCGGTTGATCAGATGGACGGGCCGGTCGGGGACCACCGCGTCCAGCAGGTGCCGGCTCGGCGTTCCGCCCGGAAACCATTCCATGGACCAGCCGCCTCCGCTGATCCATTCGGCCTCGGGGTCGGCCTCGGCGTAGGCGCGGACGGCGGCGACGGCCTCATCAGCGTCCTCGGCGTCGTGCAGGTCGCACCGGATCATGGTGAGGCCGGCCAGGACGGGATGCACGTGGGCGTCCTGGAACCCGGGGAGCAGGGCGCGGCCGGCCAGGTCGACGACCTCGGTGGCCGCGCCGATCAACGGCCGGACGTCAGGGTCCTCGCCGACGGCGATGATCCGGCCGGCGCGGACGGCGACCGCCGTGGCGGTGCGGGCGGCGGGTCCGAGCGTGTGCACCGGACCGCCGCGGAGGACGAGGTCGGCGGGGACGGTCATGCGGATTCTCCTTGAGATGAGATCAGGGGGTTCACAGCGACTCCGGGCGGTAGGCCCATGGGCGGACCCGCTCGACGGCGGCGCCGACCTGGAAGACGGTCGCGTCGTCGTAGCTGCGGCCGACGATCTGCACCCCGGTCGGCATGCCGTTGGACGCGCGGCCGGACGGGACGTTGAGCACCGGGCAGCGGCTGGCGATGTTGAAGACCGGAGTCAGCGCGTACTCCAGGTAGTCGTCCAGCTCGACGCCGTTCACGGTGAACTTGGTGTCGACGTAGTCCTCGCCCGCGAGCAGGCCGGGTGCTCCCGTGGTCGGGCAGAGCAGCGCGTCGTAGCGGTCGAGCAGCTCGCCGATCGGCGCGTAGACGGCCGCCTCCAGCTCCAGCCCGGTCAGGAAGGCGCCGCTGTCTCCCATCGCCTGCTCGGCCGTCGCGGCGAACGCGAGGGCGTAGGGGTTGAGCTTGTCGCCGTGCTCGGCCGCGACCCGGGTGACCATGGGACCGAAGATGGCGCCGAAGTGGATGAAGACGGCCTGGAAGACGTCGGCCCGGCGCAGCCCGACCTCGACCTCCTCGACGATCGCCCCGGCCTCCCGCAGCGCGTCGGTCACCGCCTTGGTGTTGGCCGCGATCTCCGGCTCGATCTCCCAGTCGCCCAGGTTCGGCGCGTACGCGATGCGCAGGCCGGTCACGTCGCCGAGCCGCTCGGGGACGCGCACGGCGGGGCGGAGCGAGACCACGTCGCGGGGGTGCGGGCCGGCGATGACGTTCTGCAGCAGCGCGCAGTCGGCGACCGTGCGGGCCATCGGCCCGTCGTGGCAGTAGTGGTCGAGGTTGAACGGCGGCATCGCGGGCACCCGGCCGTAGGGCGGCTTGTAGCCGACCGTGCCGGTGTTGGCGGCGGGCAGCCGGATCGAGCCGCCGATGTCGGAGCCGGTCGCGAGGGTGGCGGTGCCGGAGGCGAGCGCCGCGCCCGAGCCGCCCGAGGAGCCGCCGGGGGAGTAGTCCAGGTTCCACGGGTTGCGGGTGAGTCCCCACAGCCGAGAGTGCGTGAAGCCCGCGCAGCAGAACTCGGGCGTGGTGGTGCGGGCGTGCACGATGCCGCCGGCGGCCTGCAGTCGCTCGATGACCGGATGGGTCACCTCGGCCACATGGTCGGTGTAGGCGAGCGATCCGTCCGAGGCGATCCGTCCGGCGATCGGCTGCTCGTCCTTCGTGGCGACGGGAATCCCCTCAAGCGGTCGCGGGGAGCCGTCGCGGTAGGCGCGCTCGGCGTCCTTCGCCTGGAGGAGAGCATCCTCGAACATGCGCTCACTCAGCGCGTTGATCCGGGGCTCGACGGCCTCGGCGCGCTCGATGACGGAGGTCATCAGCTCGACGGGGGACAGCTCGCGGGACCGGAACAGCCGCAGGGCCTCGGTCGCGGCGAGGTAGGCGAGGTCCGTCATGAGATCTCCTTCGAATCGGTCGCGAGGGCACGTCGGTCCGCCGCGATCTGGGCGGGGTCCCAGCCGGGGCGCGGCACCGAGTGCAGTAGCAGGCGGGTATAGGGATGCTCGGGGGCGGCCAGCACCTGCCGGCTCGGGCCGTACTCGACCACGCGGCCCTGGTAGAGCACGAGGATGTCGTCGGCGATGTGCCGGACGAGCGCCAGGTTGTGGGTGACGAACAGATATCCGACGCCGGTGTCACGGTGGATCTCCGAGAGCAGGTCGAGGATCTGGGCCTGGATGGACACGTCGAGTGCGGCGGTCGCCTCGTCCAGGATCAGCACCTTCGGCTCGGTCGCCAGCGCGCGGGCGATGGCGACCCGCTGGCGCTGGCCGCCGGACAGCCGTCTGGGGAGCGCGTCCGCCTCCCGCTCGCCGAGACCGACCCGCTCCAGCAGTTCGTCGCGGCGGGCCCGCCGTTCCCGCGGGCTCATCCCGAAGTGCAGGCGCAGCGGTTCCTCGACGCACTGCGCGACGCTGACACGGGGGTCGAGCGAGAGGTAGGGGTCCTGGAAGACCATCTGGAGCTCTCGGGCACGGGCAAGCCGGGTCGCCTTGCCGCGGGCCGCATCCGAGCGGTCCCGGCCGCCGACGCGGATCCGGCCGGCGTCCGGCCGCTCCAGGCCGACGAGCATCCGCGCGGTCGTCGTCTTCCCCGATCCCGACTCGCCCACGATGGCCAGGGAGCCGCCGGGCTTCAGCGAGAAGGAGACGTCGTCGACGGCCACCTGGTCGCCGAACGACTTGCGCAGGTTCTCGACCTCCAGTGTGTACTCAGTCATGGATGAGCTCCTCCGCGCGCAGGCAGGCCACCTGGGCACCGTCGATCTCCCGCCGGACGGGTTCCTCCTGCGTGCAGGCGGGCTGGGCGTGGGCGCAGCGGGCCGCGAAGGCACATCCGGCCGGGCTCTCGGCGAGTGACACCGGACGCCCGGGGACGCCGTGCGGCGGCTCGTCCGACCCCAGCCGCGGGGTCGCGGCCAGCAGTCCCGAGGTGTACGGATGGCGGGGGCGGCCGAAGAGCCCTTCGGTGGACTGCGCCTCGACGATCCGTCCCGCGTACATCACGTAGATGCGGTCGCAGATCGCCGCGGCCAGTTCCAGGTCGTGGGTGACGAAGAGCATCCCCATGTCACGCTCGGCCCGCAGCCTGGTGAGGATCGAGATGACCTCGGCCTGGGTGGTGACGTCCAGTGCCGTGGTGGGCTCGTCGGCCAGCAGCAGCCGGGGCCCGCCGGCGAGCGCGCCGGCGATCATCACGCGCTGCAGCATGCCGCCGGAGAACTCGTGCGGGTACCTGCGCAGGGCCGCGCGCGGCTCGCGGATGCCGACCGACTCCAGCAACTCCTCGGCCCGCTTGAGCGCGTCTTTCTGTGACACGCCGCCGGCCCGCATCCCTTCGGTGACGAAGTCGCCGATCCTGCGCAGCGGGTTGATGGAGGCCCGAGGGTCTTGGAAGATCATGGAGGCGTCGCGGCGGCGCAGCTCGCGAAGCCGGGTGGCGGACATCGTCAGGATGTCCGCTCCGTCCACCCGCAGGCTGCCGGCGGCCCGCGCTCCCCCGGGGAGCAACCCCAGCACCGAGCGGCAGGTGACGGACTTGCCCGATCCGGACTCGCCGACCAGCCCGACGGCCTCGCCCCGCTCGACGTGCAGCGACACACCGTCGAGGATGGGGCGCGCGGCCTTGCCGGCCGCGAGCCGCACGGTCAGGTTCTCGATCTCCAGTAGCCGAGTGGTCATCACTGCTCCCGCCTGGCGACGCGATCGGCGATGGACTCGCCGACGATGCCGAACGCGACCACCGTGATCACGATGGCGGCGCCGGGGGCGAGGGCGGGGAGCGTCGCGCCCTGGAGCAGGGCCGAGGAGCCCTCGTTGATCATCGCGCCCCAGTCGGCGGTGGGCGGCTGCACACCGAAGCCGAGGAAGGAGAGTGCCGCGAGATCCATGAGCGCGTACCCGAAGTTGATCGCGGACTGGGCGAGGATCAGCGGAGCGATGTTGGGAAGCAGATGCTTCACGCAGATCACCCAGCCCGACCAGCCCTGCACCCGGTACGCCTGGATGTAGGGGCGGGCCTTCTCCTGCAGGGCCACGCTGCGTGCCAACCGGCCGACGTACGGGGCGTAGGCGACGCTCATCGCGATGACCGGAGCGGTCAGCCCGACACCGAAGACCGCCACCAGGATGATGGCCAGCAGCAGGGCGGGGAAGGAGAAGACGAGCTCCATGGCGCGCGACAGCACGGAGTCGACGACTCCGCCGTGCCAGGCGGCGGTCACCCCGATCAGCATGCCGAGCACCGTCGACACGACCACGACCACCAGCGGGCCGAGCAGTCCCGTCCGGGCACCGAAGATCAGCCGGGACAGGACGTCGCGGCCGGACTGGTCGGCGCCCAGCAGGTGGTCGGGGGTGGAGCCGCTCAAGGTCGCGGACAGGTCGACGGCGTCGGGGTCGTGCGGAGCGATCAGCGGGGCGAGGACCGCCGCGATGATCAGCACGGTCAGCACGGCGAGGGCGGTCGTGACGAGCTTGTCGCCTCCCGCGAGGCGGGCCAGCGGTGCGAGGAGCCTGCGCCGGTGGACGGGCAGGGCGGTCATCTCGTGCCTCCCTTCGCGTGGGACAGGCGGGGGTCGATGAGCGGATGGACCAGGTCGACGACGAGGTTGGCGGAGACGAAGGCCAGCACCACCAGCAGGCTGACGGCCTGCACGACAGGGAAGTCCTTGACGGTGACGGAGCTGACCAGCAACTGGCCGACCCCGGACAGGCCGAAGGCGGTCTCCACGATCGAGGTGGCGACCAGCAGGCCGGCCACGATCGTCCCGGCCACCGTGGTGATCGGGCCGAGGGCGTTGCGCAGCACGTGCCGCCGCACCACGTCCGAGCCGGGCACCCCGCGTGAGCGGGCCACCTCGACGTGCTCGCGTCCCAGCTCCTCCAGCATCGAGGTACGGGTCACCCGGGCCAGCAGGCCGACGAAGGTCAGGGCGAGCGCCGCCGCCGGGAGCGTCAGATGGCTGATCCGGTCGCCGAAACCGCTGCCGTTGCCGAAGGCGGGGAACCAGCCCAGCTGGACGGAGAACAGCGAGATCAGCCCGATCGCGGCGACGAACGACGGGGTGGCCGTGGCGACGCCCGTGCCGATGAGGACCATCCGGTCGACGATGCCCCGCCGCAGCGCGGCCAGCGCCCCGAACGCCAGCCCTCCGATCAGGATGAGCAGGCCGGCGTAGCCGATGAGCCACAGCGTCGTCGGCAGCCGGGCGGTGATCAGACCGCCCACGTCCTGCCGGAACTGCACGGACTTGCCGAAGTCACCGGTGACGACGCCGCTGATCCACTTGGTGTACTGGATCAGGAACGGGTCGTTCAGGTGGTACTGCTCTTTGATGGCCGCGACGGCCGTCGGTGACGCCGAGCGCCCTCCCAGGAGGAAGGACGCCGGGTCGCCGGGGGCGAGATGGACCGAGCCGAAGACCAGGAACGACGTGATGAGCAGCGTCGCGATGATCCCGGTGATCCGGCGAAGGAGAAAGCCCGCCATGGTCGAACTCAACTGGCCGAACCCAGACGAGCGGCCCATGGGAAGACAAGCTGGGAGATGCTGGTCGGCGCGCCAGTGAGCCGCTTGTTGAGGAACATGCTGTGCGGCACCTCGTACAGCGGGATCCAGACCACATCGCGGACGGCGATCTCCTGCAGCTTGGCGATCGTCGCGGCGCGCGTGGCCGGGTCGGCCTGGGCGTTGGCCTCATCGACCAGGGCGTCGTATTCGGGGTTGGAGTAGCCGCCGTAGTTGGCGAAGTTGCCCGTCTCCAGGATCCCGTAGAACTCCAGCGGGTCGGGGGTGGAGTCGTACCAGATCGTCATGACCAGGTCGATGCCCTCGCGGGCCTTCGGGTCGGAGAACAGCGCCGTGTAGGCATCCGGGGCGACCGCCTTCAGTTCGACCTTCAGGCCGATGGCCTGCCCCGCCGACTGCACCGCGTTGGCGATGACGCTGATCTCCGGGGAGAGCGTACTGGTCGCGATCACGATCTTCTTGCCGGAGGCGCCGGCCTCCTCGATCAGCTTCTTCGCCCCGGCGACATCCCTGGTGAGGGGCGGAAGCTTGGCGTAGTACTCCTTGGCCGCCTCCGGGGCGATTCCCCAGGCGCCGATGGCGCCGGGCGCCTTCGCCGGTGTGGCGACTCCGCCCGCGGCGGCCTTGATGATGCCGTCGCGGTCGAGCGCCATGGACAACGCCTTGCGGACCTTGACATCACCGAGCGTGCCCTTGAGGTCGGTGGGGATCAGGTTCACGGCCGTCGTGTTGGGACCGAAGTAGAGCGTGCCGCTGTCGGCGGTGCGGAGCTTGGGGAACCCGGGGGGCGGCAGCAGGTAACCGCCGTCGACCTCGCCGGAGAGCAGCGCGTTGACGCGGGCGGCGGGGTCCGGGATGAACACGTTCTTGATCGTGTTCACCTTGGGTACGAGCGACGGGTCCCAATAGTCGTCGAACTTCTTGAGGTTGATCGACTGGCCCTTCTGCCATGAGTCGAGTGAGAAGGGGCCGGTGCAGTTGACTCCGACATCCGGGGTGCCGTAGCCCTCCTTGGCCAGGGAGGCGGCGCTCTCGATGGTTCCGGCGGAGGTGCCCATCTCCTCGTTGAAGAGCTGGTCGGGCTGCTTCAGATGGACCGTGACCTCCATCGGCCCGGTCTTCTCGATCTTGTCGACGTTCGTGTAGGCGGAGACCCAGTACGAGCCGACCTTGGGATCGAGGTGGCGGCGCATGCTGGCGACGACGTCGTCGGCGGTGAGCGTGGAGCCGTCGTGGAATTTCACCCCGGAGCGGATCGTGTAGACCCAGCGCTTGGGGTCGGGTGAGGTCGCGGCACTGGCCAGGCCGGGCTCCACCTTCAGGTCGGGAGTGATCCGCATGAGCTGCTCGCATATGTTGGCGAGCACGGTGTTGGGGTGGTAGTCGAAGGCGTACACGTAGTCCAGGGACTGCGGTTCGGCGTACAGCGACCAGGTCACCGAGTCCACGGCGCCCTTGGCCGCCGGAGTGTCCTTCGTGATCTCGAAAGCGACGGAGCCGCCGTCCTTACCGGCGCTTGTGGCGCCGCCGCAGGCGCTGACCGCGAGGGCGAGCAGGGCGGTCGCCGCGACCAAACGGGAGGTGCGCATCAGATCACCTCTTTCTGAACGGGCCGCAACGATCCGGTGTGCGGCTGAGATTGCAGTGAGTATTCGTGAAGGAACGTTCCTGCACAAGAGGTTGGCGGAACGATTCTGCAATGGTTGGACGGGTGGCGGCAGCGCCCGGCAGGATGACAGGATCGTTTCCATGAGCCAGTCAGAGCGCACGGTCCGGGTTCGCCTCGTGGATGTGGCCAGTGCCGCGGGGGTGTCCAAGACGACCGTGTCGGACGCGCTGAACGGGACCGGTCGGCTTCCCGCGGCCACCCGCGAGCATGTGCAGAGGGTGGCGCGAGCTCTCGGCTACCGCCCGAACGCCACGGCACGGCTCCTACGCAAGGGGCACACCCGGCTGCTCGGCCTCGCGGCACGTGAGTACGTCGAGACACCCTGGGTGTACACCGATCTGGCCTACTTCTCGCAACTCGTCATCGCCACGACCCGGGTGGCTCTGTCCCATGGATATGGCGTCGTCCTGTTGCCGACCTCCGGGCCGGGGGACTGCTGGCTGGACATGCCGCTGGACGGCGTGTTCGTCGTCGACCCGGTCGCGGGAGATCCGATGGTCGGAGACTTCCTCGCAGCGGGTGTCCCCGTGGTCTCCGATCGCCGGGCCCTGGCGGAGGTCACGAGCGGAGTACAGGAGATCGGCCGATGGGTCGACTTCGACAACGACGGCGCCGTACGCCAGGTCCTCGATCACCTGGAGGACGCCGGTGCCGAACGGATCGCGGTCGTCGCGGCCGCGGCCACAGCCTGCTTCCACCAGCAGTCCGTGGGCGCCTACCAGGACTGGTGTGCCGAGCGGGACCGTGAACCCTGGATCGTCTACCTGCCCGGCCCCGGTGTGCAACACACGCTCGACGCCGTGCGGGAACTGCTCGCCGCCCCGGTCCCGCCGGACGCGCTGTTCACCCTGGTCGAGGTCAGCTCGCCACTCCTGCTGGACACGATCCGCAGGCTCGGCCGCTCCGTCCCCGACGACCTGCTGCTCGTCTGCACCACGGAGGATCCGGCGGCCGCCTACACCGACCCGCCGATCAGCACGCTCAGCTTCCTGCCCGGCGAGACCGCCCAGGCGGCGGTGGAACTGCTCGTCGACCGCATCGAAGGGCGCGAGGGTGACCACGGCCGCCTCTTCTCGGCCGACTTCCAGATCCGCGCGTCTTCGGTCTTTCCCAGCCGGCGGCCGGCGGTGTCCCCGCTCACTCCTGGGTGACGCTCAGGCGGAATCGGTCTCGGAACCCGCGGGGTGGGACGCCGGGCCCGGCCTCGAAGAGCTCGCCGAAACGGCTGGGGCCCTGAACGCCCCAGCGGGCCGCCACCGCGTACGCGGGAGTCTCCTACAGGGTTATGGCGGTGGTGAGGCGGATGTCGTCGAGTGAATGCCCGGTCTGGAGTACGTAGTCCCCGGAGACCAGGCGCCATCCGTGCTCGCTCCAGACCTCGGCCGCGCGGCGCGGGATCTCGACGGACACCTCGGCGGTCTCGCCGGGGCCGGCCTCGGCGACGGCGAACCCGACCAGCCAGCGGGCGGGCCGGGACTCGTCGGGCACCGCGGGTGCCAGGTAGACCTGCACCACCTCGCGGCCGGGACGGTCGCCGGTGTTGCACACCCGGACGGTGAGCGTCCCGTCGGCGTACCCGGCGGACTCGTAGTGCCAGGTCGTGTATCCGAGACCGGCTCCGAACCCGTAGGCGGGAGCCGTCCCCGCCCGCTCCCAGGCGCGGTAGCCGACGAAGACACCCTCCTCGTACCGCAGCACACCGTCGACGGGGGTGACGTCGATGACCGGACACTCCTCGAGCACGCCGGGCCAGGTGGTCGGCAGGCGGCCGCCCGGCTCCGTACGGCCGAGCACCACGTCGGCCAGCGCGTGGCCCCCCTCCTGGCCGGGGAACCAGGTGAGCAGGATGGCCGCGACCTCTTCCCGCCACGGCATCTCCACAGGGGAGCCGGCGTTGACCACGACGACCGTCCGCGGGTTGGCGGCGGCCACCCGGGACACCAGCTCGTCCTGGCGGCCGGGCAGCTTCAGCGACGTGCGGTCGAAGCCCTCGCTCTCCACCTCCTTGGTCGTGGCCACGACGACCACGGCGACGTCCGCCGCCGAGGCGACCCGTACGGCCTCCTCGATCAGCTCGTCCGAACCGGGCGACGGCTCTCGATGACCGAGCGTGGCGCCGACGAAGGGGAACGACAGCAGGCCGGACCGGGGCAGCGGGTGCTCGAGGCGGACGTCGACCGGCTCCCCGGCGCGCAGCTCCACGTCGACGACGGTGCGCGGCGGCATCATGAACAACGCGATCGGGTCATCGCCCTCCGGGACCATCGTCCCGTCGAAGCGGGCCTGCCCGCCGACGACGAGCCGGAAGCGGCCGACCCCCTCGATCGAGAGCCGGTGCACGCCGCCGACCGCGGGAGTGAACGTGCCGGTGATCTCGACGCTGCGCAGCTCTTGGAAGGCCACGCCTTCCGGCATCTCGCCGAGCCACTGGATCACCCCCTCGGACAGCGGGAAATCGCCGAGCACCCGCCTGTCCTCCGCCCGGCAGACCGCGCGCAGCGGGAAGCGCGCCGGGTTGAACCTGCCGCTGGGGTCGGCCCCGCGGGCGTAGGTCATCCGGATCCCCGCGGACGCGAGCCCGTCGTACGGTGACACGACATGGGAGGGGAAGACCTGCGCGCTGCCCCCGCCCATCACGCGGGCCTCCTTCGCCGCTCCTCCGATGAGGGCCACGCTCGTGTCCGGGCCGAACGGCAGGACGCCGTCGTTGCGCACCAGCGTGAACGACGCCGCCGCGACCTCACGGGCCAGCGCCTCCCCGTCGACGGCCGGAAGGGGTTCGGCGCGGGACGCGCCCTCCAGGGCGCCCACCCGGCGGGCCAGGATCAGCACCCGGCGTGCGTGCTCGTCCACGACCTCCTCGTCCAGTTCTCCGGCGCGTACGGCCGCCGCGAGCGCCGGGCCGTACACGGTGCCGGGGCCTGGCATGGCGATGTCGAGCCCGCCGAGCGCGGCGCGGATCGTGTCGCGGGCGGCCGTCCAGTCGGAGACGATGACGCCGTCGAAACCCCACTCGTCGCGCAGGACCTTGTTCTGCAGCTCGTCATGTTCTGTCATGGTGGGCCCGTTGACGCTGTTGTAGGCCGCCATGACGCCGAACGGCCCCGCCTTCTTCACCACGAGCTCGAAGGGGGCCAGGTAGAGCTCGCGCAGGGCGCGCTCGCCGACCAGGACGTTGGCGGTCATCCGCTCGGTCTCGAAGTCGTTGGCCACGAAGTGCTTGACCATGGCGGCGACCCCGCCCTCCTGCACTCCGGTGACGTAAGCGGCGGCGATCTCGCCGCTCAGCATCGGGTCCTCGGAGTAGCACTCGAAGTGCCGGCCGCCGAGGGGGGAGCGGTGCAGGTTGACGGTCGGTGCCAGCAGCACGTGAACGCCCTTGCGGCGGGCCTCCTGGGCCAGCAGGTTGCCGACGCGGCGGGCCAGCGCCACATCCCAGGTCGCGGCCAGGGCGGTCGGGCTCGGCAGGGCGATGGACGGGTCGTCGGCCGTCCACCTGGCGCCTCGGACGCCGATCGGCCCGTCCGACATGACGATCGCATCGAGGCCGGCGCCGGGCGCCGCAGGCAGGCTCCACATGTCCTGACCGGCCAGGATGCGTGCCTTGGTGTCCAGGTCGAGTTTGCTCAGCGCCTGTTCCACGATGTCGTCGTGCTCGATTCCCGACACGGTCAGCGAACCTCCTTGATGCGGGTGACCAGAACTGTGCCCACGATCACGCGGATCGAGGCGAAGAGGAAGAGTGCGGGCCGGTTCCTCCGGCGGTCGCGCGGAGCGTCGCCGGGGAACCGGGGCCGGCGAGGGCGAGGCGGCGCGCGAAACCAGCGCGTGCGGCGGCCAGGAGAACGCCGGGCCTCCCTGGGCCGACGACGAGGGGTCCGGCCACGTGATCTCCTTGAGCCTCGCTGTACGCGCTTTCCCTCGGGAGTATGCCCGCAATTACCGAATAGTCGGTAGGTCATGATATGTAATTGTTATTCTTATTGATCACGTTAGGCTCGGCGCGACGAGAGGAGTTGACGCATGGTGCGACGCCGAGGATCACGCGAGAGCCGGCGGGAGGAGATCCTGCTGGCCGCGCTCGACGTGTTCGCCGAACGCGGCTACACGGGGGCGTCGATCGCATCGATCGCCGAGCGGGTGGGCCTCAGCCAGCAGGGGGTGCTGCATTACTTCCCGAGCAAGGATCGGCTGCTCGCCGAGGTTCTGCAGTTGCGCGACGAGCGCAACCTCGACGTGCTCGTGCTGCCCGGTGAGGGGGGAGCGATCACGCTGGACACCGTGGCCGCGCTGGTCGAGTACAACGCACAGCGCCGCGGCATCGTGCAGTCCTTCACCGTGCTCTCCGCGGAGAGCGTGATCGAGGACCACCCGGCCAGAGATTTCTTCAAGGAGCGCTACGGAACCTCCCGCGCCTGGATGGCCGAGGTGATCCGCGCCGAACTCGGCGACGAGTTGCCCGCCGGCCTCACCCCCGAGCAGGCCGCGCCGCTGATGTTCGCGGTGATGGACGGACTCCAGCTCCAG
Organism: Streptosporangium sp. NPDC001681; assembly: GCF_040298085.1. Classification (NCBI taxonomy): domain Bacteria; kingdom Bacillati; phylum Actinomycetota; class Actinomycetes; order Streptosporangiales; family Streptosporangiaceae; genus Streptosporangium; species Streptosporangium sp. NPDC001681. The sequence continues at coordinate 23,885 of NZ_JBEOZN010000087.1, forward strand.
TGGCTGCTCGCCCCCGACGAGATCGACATGCCGGGGCTGTTCCGCGCCTTCCTCTCCCTCCTGAAAGCCCGCCACCCGGTCTCCGAATAGCCACCCCATACGGCTCGGCTCGCGCTCGCCGCGAAGGCCGCCGCCCCCGCAGTGGTCGATACGGCGAGTGCGGCGACAGGCGCTCCGCCCGTGCTCTCCGGACGCGACTCCGGGCCGATCGGTCAGCCGGGAGACGGCCGCACCGACCCGTTCGTCCGTCCGCAGTCCGGGGTCCTCGGTGCCGGCGAAACAGAAGCCGCGAAGCAGCAGGTAGAGAACATCGGCCGCGAAGTCGGTGTCGGCCACGCCCGCCGCCGCTGCCCGCGGGATCGATCCGCGCACAGCGACGCGTCATGCGCGATCCACGGACCATGAGCCCGTTGACGGTTTTCGCCGGTGCCGCCGTGGTCTTGTGGCGCGGGGCTCGCTTCCGCCACAGTTGCTCGGGGCGTATGCCATCGACACCCGTGAAAACCGGGCATCCAACACAGAAGGCGGGGGCGGATGGACACGATCGTCGGGGTGCACGGTATCGGTAAGTACCGCTACTACCGCGACGCGGGTAACTCGGTCAGCGGCGCGGCGGTCGCGATGCGCGACAAGTGGGACCGCTACCTGCACAAGGGCCTGACCGGCGGCAAGCCGCACGCCAAGGAGCGCTACATCACCGAGATCGCCTACTACGCCCACCTGCTGGGTGAGAGCAAGGACGACTCCAGGCGCGCGGTGCGGAGCATGAACGTCGGTGCCCAGGAGGTCTTCGTCGCCTGGGCCAAGCAGCTCGACTCGGTGGGGGAGGGGCTGACCGGCGCCCTGCACCGGATGACCGGCTGGCTGCTGGACCGGTTGCAGGGTAACGCCGTCGACTTCGCCAGGTTCTTCTGCCCCGAGGTCGCCGCCTACATGGTGGCCGGGAGCGAGGCGCGCGAGAAGTCGAGGGCGGCCGTGGCCGAGGTGATCAGGCGGAACCGGCCCAGGGTGGTGATCGCGCACTCGCTGGGCAGCGTGGTGACCTACGAGACGCTCTGGGCCAACCCCGACCTGGAGGTCGACCTGCTGATCACTCTGGGCAGCCCGCTCGGCATGCGCAATGTGATCTTCGAGCGCCTGGTGCCCGCACCGGTCAACGGCTGGGGCGGCCGGCCTCCCAAGGTCAGGCGGTGGGTGAACATCGCCGACAAGGACGACATCGCGGCGATCCCGCCGGGGCTGCGGACCTGCTTCACCGGCGTCGATCAGGAGGCGCTGGTCAACCTCGACTGGCTCGACTTCCACACCGTGGAAAAATACCTGGGTTGCGGCGCCCTCACCCCCCACCTCAAGCCCTACCTGGGGTGACCCGCCCGCTCGGGTTCACCGCCGCAGAGGCCGTCGCCTTCTGAACCGTCACTCCGGGGTTCGGGCGCGGCCACCGCGGGGAAGCCGACCCTTCGCCTCGATGTCGCCCGCCGGTCGGTCGGTGTTCAGTCACCCTGGGTAAGGCACTTGCCTGTGCAACGGCTGTTCATCCTGCCTTGATGCTCAGGCCATGGCGGGGAAAGGTGGGGCGGTTGCACTGGGGGCGTGGAGCAGAAGCTGTCACGCAGAGTGTTTCTTTCCGCCGCCGCCGGTGCGGGCGGCCTGTTGCTCACCGGGGCCGGGCACGGCCCGGCCCGGACCCTCGCCGGCGACCCGTTCAGGCTCGGCATCGCCTCCGGCGACCCGTCGGCGGACGGCGTCGTGCTGTGGACCAGGCTCGCCCTCGACCCGCTCGGCCCGGACGGCCGGGGCGGGATGCCGGCCAGGGACGTGGACGTCGAATGGCAGCTCGCCACCGACGAGCGGTTCGCCAAGGTGGTCCGCGCGGGCACCGAGACCGCGCGCCGGCAGCGGGCGCACAGCGTCCACGTCGAGGTGGACCACCTGGAGCCAGGCCGGGAGTACTTCTACCGTTTCCGGGCCGAGGGCCACCTGTCGCCGACCGGCCGCACCCGCACCGCCCCGTCCGCGGTGTCCGCAGTGTCCGCTGTGTCTTCATCGTCCCCGCTGACCTTCGCCATCGCCGCCTGCGCCCACTACGAGCACGGTTTCTACACGGCGTACCGGAGGCTGGCCGAGCAGGATCCCGAGTTGGTCGTCCACCTGGGCGACTACATGTACGAGTACGCGCCACGGGGGTACACGGCCCTCGCCGGGAGCGTACGGCAGCACACCGCGGGCACCTGCGCCACGCTGGCCGACTACCGGATGCGGCACGCGCAGTACAAGAGCGACGCCGACCTGCAGGCGGCGCACGCGGTCGCGCCGTGGCTGGTGACCTTCGACGACCATGAGATCGAGAACAACTGGGCGGGAGAGGTCTCCAGCTCCGGGGACCCGGCGTTCGCCCGGCGCAGGGCCAACGCCTTCCAGGCGTACTACGAGAACATGCCGCTGCGCCGGACGAGCGTGCCCGGCGGGGCGGCGATGCGGGTCCACCGCCGGGTGGACTGGGGGCCGCTGGCCCGTTTTCACCTGCTCGACACCCGGCAGTTCCGCGACGACCAGGCCTGCGAGGACGGGCTCAGGTCCGGCTGTGACGACAGGCTGGCCACCGGGCGCACCCTGCTCGGTGAGGACCAGCGGAGCTGGCTGCTCGACGGTCTCGCGAGCTCCGGCGCCCGCTGGAACCTGGTCGGCCAGCAGATCCTGATGGCCCAGCGTGACTCCAGGGTCGGGCCGGGCACCGAGGTCAACATGGACTCCTGGGACGGCTACGCCGCCGAGCGCACCCGCCTGCTGACCGGATTCCGGGACACGGGCGCGGCCAACCCGGTGGTGCTGACCGGAGACGCGCACATGCACCACGCGGCGGACCTGAGGCTCGACTTCGACGACCCGGACTCGCCCCGGATCGCGGTGGAACTCGTCACCTCCTCGATCGCCAGCGACGGCGACGGTTACCGCGACGAGAGCCGGGTCGCCGCGACGATCGCCGAGAACCCGCACATCTCCTACCTCGACCAGCGGCGCGGTTACATCGTCTGCCGGGTCACACCACAGGAGTTGCACGCCGACTTCCGCACGCTCGACTACATCAGCAGGCGCGGCGCTCCGGCGAAGACCGGTGCCCGGTTCACCATTCCGGCAGGACAGGCGGTACTGACCTAAAGCACCAGAGGAATTCCTGAAGAGTTGTTGGATGATGCGGCTTATGAGTCCCCTCACCACGAGACTCGGCGCCGTGGCTCTCGCCATGGCGCTGGGTGGCACCCTCCTCGTCCAGCCCCCCGCCTCGGCCGCCAGGTCCGCGCTACCCACCGCACCCGCCGTGTCACCCACCGCCGCGGCGCCCACCGACTTCAGGTATGTGATCTCCTTCCCCAAGCACGTCCGCCGGGGTGGATCTCTCGTCTACACGGTCAAGGTCAGTAACAGGAAGGCCAGTGGCCAGCACTACGTGGCACTCATCGGGGACTTCCCCAACCGGTTCCGCAAGATCAAGGTGATCTCCAAGCCGCGCAGCGTCAAGTGCTCGGTCAAGCGCCGTGACCTTTCCTGCTGGATCACCTCCCTCGACAAGGGCGACTCTACGACGGTGCGGATCCGCGCCTGGGCGGGCTCGCGCCGGGGCGTCGCCACGGTCAGGTTCGGTGTGATCGTCACCGCCGACGCGAAGGCCGACATCGGTAAGCTCCGCAAGGAGATTTCCCGCCCGGTCAAGGTCAGCACGCGTATCCGTTAGCCTCCCGGGGGCGTGCGGCCCGGCTCTCCGGTGTCCCGGCCGCACGGCCCGCCGCATGGGACGGGCCCTTCCCGTCCTGCTGCGGAACGAGCCGGAACGAACGGTCAGATCCCGGCGCGGTTCCGGGGACGCCTGGGAGCGCCGTTCGGCTTCGAGGTCGTGCCGGCCTGCAGGAAGTTCTCGATCACGAGGGTGGCCGCGCCCAGCGCGACGGAGTCGACGCCGAGGCGGCCCAGACCGATGGAGACCGTCTTGTACGGCTGCGCCAGGCAGTTGTCCGCGGCGACCTTCCTGATCCTCGTCAGCAGGTGCTCACCGAGCAGCACGCCGGCCCAGCCGCCGATGATGATCCGCTCAGGGTTGAACAGGTTGATCAGGTTGGCCAGGCCGATGCCCAGATAGGTGACGGTCTCGTCGATGACGGGGGAACCGCCGGCCACCAGTTCGGCCAGCGCGGCCTGCTCGTCGACGCTCTCCGTCCAGACCCCGGCACGTTCCAGAATGCCCCTGGCCCCCACGTACGCCTCCAGGCAGCCCTCTCCGCCGCAGCGGCACCGGTGCCCGCCGACCATGATCTTCGTATGGCCCCACTCGCCGGCGCTGCTGTTGGCCCCCAGGTACGTGGTTCCGTCGGTGATGATGCTCGCCCCGACTCCCGAGCCGATCAGTACCACCACGGCGTGCCTGGCCCTGCGCCCGACGCCGAACCACAGCTCGGCCTGCCCCATCGACTTGGCGCCGTTGTCCACGAAGAGCGGCAGGTCGGTGCCCGCCCGCAGGAGCCTGCCGAGGGGGACCGCGTCCCATCCGAAGGTCGGGGCGTGGATCAAGGCGTCGGGCCCCGTCTCGACGACGCCGGGAACGCCCACCCCCACGCCGAGCACCCGCTCGGCGGGCACGCCGCTCTCGTTCAGGACCACGTCGATGCCCTCGATGATGTGGCGGACGACCAGATCGACGTCGTGCCGGGTCGGGCGGAGCGCGTACTCGGCCTTGGCCTGGCGGTTCATGTCCAGGTCGAAGAGTTCGACGTGCACGTGCGTCTCGCCGACGTCGACGCCGATGGCGTAGCCGTGGGTGGTGTTGACCCGTAGCAACACGCGCGGCCTGCCTCCGTCGGAGTCGGCCAGGCCCGCCTCGACGATGGTCCCGCTCGCCAGCAGATCTCCCGTCACGTTGCTCACGGTGGCGGGGCTGAGCCCGATGGTCTCACTGAGCTCCTGGCGGCTGGCGGGTCCCTCGAAGTAGAGGGCGCGCAGCACTATCGCCCGGTTGCCTCGGCGTAGGTCGCGGACGGTCCTGTGCTGTGCGTCGAACATGACCATCATCTTAGGTAGCGAGCCGAAGAAAACGGTCGTCTACCGGGGTGAGGACGAGTTTGTGAGGGCGTAACCGAATAGGGTGCCCTTGGCGGCGGTGGCCAGCGTCCTCGCCGTCGACGGGCGGATGCCGGGGTAGGGGCCCTTCCGCACGGTCCCGCGCAGCAGGGTGAGCCTGCCGTCGCGCGGGGCGGCGATGACCAGGCCGCGGCCCGCGACCATGGCCAGAGCCCCGCCGAAGTCGCCGCCCTCGCCGGTGATCAGCAGGTTGTCGTTCTTGGTGAGCCCGCCGGAGCGGGTACCCGCGAGCACCTGGACGGCGTTCTCACCCGGCACCCCGATCGCCAGCTCGTCGTCGCCGTCACCGTTGAGGTCTCCGGCGGCGAGGGCGGCGCCGAAGCGGTCGAAGTAGCGCGGTTCCCCCTTCAGGGAGCGCTGCGACCAGGTTTCCGAGACCGCGGTGCGCAGCCCGGCGCGGGAGCCGTAGACGACGTGCACCGTGCCGTCGCCGTAGTCCATCGCCCGCTGGTTCTCGGTCAGGCCCTCGCCCGGTACGCCGATCGCCAGGTCGGCGTGGCCGTCGGCGTTGAAGTCACCGGATGCCAGGGCCTCGCCGAAGAAGTCCCAGGCCTCGGCGCGGCCGCTGATCCCCGGGCTGTCCTGGGTGAGCAAGGTCGCCTTCCGCCGCCGGACGTCGAGCACGGTGACCGAGCCCTGGCCGTTCTTCAGGACCGTGTCCGCGGGCGCGCCCACGGCGACCTCGGCCCGTCCGTCGCCGTCGAAGTCCCCGGTGGCGAGCACCGCGCCGAACTGGTCGGTCTCCTTCTCGGGCTGTCCCACCCATCCGGTCCGCTGCGTGATCATGTACGGCTCGCGTCCGCTGAACCCGTACACCCCGACCGCGCCGCCACCCAGCCCCGGGGCGCCGATCACCAGCTCGTCGTCCCCGTCTCCGTCCAGGTCCCCCGCCGCGAGCGCGGCCCCGAACCGGCCGGAGTCGCGCTCGCGGCCCAGATCGCCGGCGTCGATCACCCGGCCGGGCCGCAGGCCGTCCGGCGAGCCGTGGAACAGCAGCACCACTCCGTCGCCGTCGGCTCCCGGCCGGGAGCGGTTCTTCTCGGAGACGCCCACGGCCAGGTCGGCGCAGCGGTCGCCGTCGAAGTCACCGGTCGCCAGCGCCGAGCCGAACGCGTCCCCGGTCTCGCTCTCGCCGGGCACGCCGGGGTCGTCCTGGGTCAGCCTCCGGGCGGTGCGCATGTCGTACAGGACGGTGACCGCCCCCGCGCGGGCGTGGCCGCCGGAGCGGGTGTAGGGCGCGGCGACCGCGAGATCGGCCCGTCCGTCGCCGTCGAAGTCGGAGGGTACGCCGGAGCAGGCGCTCGCCATGGAGGGGGAGATGGAGACCAGAAGGGAGGTGAAGGCAATGGAGACGAGAAACACGGCTCTCATAGCCGTAATGGTTTCCGATAATTCGGACACGCGGCCCACAAGGATATGAAATTCACGTGGCCGGTACGGGTAAAGAACATGCCAGGATTGGAACCATGGAAATCGACCTGGCCGACCTGGGATTCTGGCGGCGGCCGCTCAAGGAGCGGCATGAGGCGTTCGCGCGGCTTCGGGATCTCGACCGGCCGGTGTTCTTCGAGGAGAAGCGGGTGCCGTTGCTCCGCTCGGGCAAGGGTTTCTACGCGCTGGTCAGGCACGCCGACGTGGTGGAGGCCAGCCGCAACGCCAAGGTGTTCTCCAGCGAGCCCGGCGTGACCAGCCCCGAGCCGCCCGGCTGGGTCAAGCACGTGTTCGGCGAGTCCATGGTCAACATGGACGACCCCCGGCACGCCCGGCTCCGCCGCATCGTCTCCCGCGCGTTCAGCCCGAAGATGCTGAGCAACCTGCAGGGCGACATCGACGCCGCGTGCGCGCGGATCGTCGACGACGTGACGGCCTCGGGACCCGGCGACTTCGTCACGCAGGTGGCCGCCAAACTGCCCATCCACGTCATCTGCGACATGATGGGCGTCCCCGACGACGTGCGGGCCAGGGTCCACCAGCACGTCGACATCTCCACCGCCTACTCCGGCGTGCGGCCCAGCCTGGCGCACACGGTCAGGATGGCCGCCCAGAACACGCTCGCGCTGCTCGCCCTGCAGCGCCTGGTGATCAACCTGGGCAGGGAGCGCTCGGGGGCACCGGGCAACGACCTGGTCTCCGCGCTGGTCACCGCCAACGTCGACGGTGAGAGGCTGACCGACAGGGAGCTGGGGTCGTTCTTCACGCTCCTGCTCGTGGCGGGCAACGAGACGGCCCGCAACACCATGGCGCACGGTATCAAGCTGCTGACCGACAACCCCGAGCAGCGGCGCCTGCTGGTGGACGACTTCGACGCCCACATCGGCGGCGCCATCGAGGAGATGGTCCGTTACGTCTCCCCCATCATGCAGTTCCGCCGCACCGTCACCGAGGACTACGACCTGCGCGGCCTGCAGCTGAAGGCGGGAGACAAGGTGGTGCTCTTCTACGGCTCGGCCAACCGCGACGAGACGGTCTTCCCGGACGCCGACCGGTTCGACATCACCCGGGACACCAAGCCCCACGTGGGCTTCGGCGGTCCGGGGCCGCACTTCTGCCTGGGGGCCAACCTCGCCAGGCAGGAGATCAGGGCGATGTTCCGCGAGCTGTTCACCCGGCTGCCCGAGGTCCGCTCGGTCGGCGAGCCGGAGCTGCTGGTGTCCAACTTCGACAACAGCGTCCGCAGCCAGGCGTTCACCTTCTGAGGGCGGTCACCTGCCGGGCTGGGGAGCCGTCACCGGGCAGCCGGTCTTCGGCTCCGAGCGGATCAGCACGTTCCCCCGGACGGTGAGGAAGGTGAGCAGCGCCGCGAGGCCCATCATCGACGCGCTGACCAGCATGGTCGTGTGGAATCCGGTGGTGAAGATCGCGGGGGAGTCGAAGGCGTCACCGGTCAGCCCGGCCAGCGGGGGGATCGCGGCCACCGCGAGCAGCCCGCCGGTCCTGGCGACGGCGTTGTTGACGCCGCTGGCCACCCCCGCGTGCCGCTCGTCGGCGCTGGCCAGCACGGTCGCGGTGAGCGGCGCGACCGCCGCCGACAGACCCAGGCCGAACAGGGTCGTCACGGGCAGCACGTCCACCACGTACGACGAGCCGGGGCCGATCCGCGACATCAGCAGCAGGGCTCCCGCGCAGACCAGGATGCCGGCCGTCATCGGCAGCCGGGGCCCGACGCGCCTGGCCAGCTCGCCCGCGCGCGACGACAGCAGCAGCATCAGGATCGTCACCGGGATCATCGCGGACCCGGCCAGCAGCGGGGAGAAGCCCGCCGACACCTGCAACTGGACCACCAGCAGGAAGAACACCACGCCCATCGCGGCGTACATGACGAACGTGACGACGTTGACCGCGGTGAACACCCTTGACGCGAAGACCTCGACCGGTACGAGCGCCCTGGGCGAGCGCCTGATCTCCAGCCAGACGAACGCGGCGCCCAGCGACACGCCTGCCACGACCGGGACGACCTCCAGTCCGATCAGGCCGTAGGTGACCCCGGCCAGCGCCAGCGCCGCCAGCGCCGCGCCGAGCACGTCGAACCGGCCGGCGGCCTCGGCGTTCCTGCTCTCCGGGACATGCCGCAGGGCGACCAGCACGACGAGCGCCGACAGCGGCAGGTTGATCAGGAACACCCAGCGCCAGCCGGCCGTCTCCACCAGCCACCCGCCGAGCAGCGGGCCGATGGCCGAGGCCACCCCGCCCAGACCCGACCACGCCCCGATCGCCCTGGGACGGTCCTCGCGGTCGAAGGACGACTGGATGATGGCCAGGGAGCCGGGGGTAAGCAGCGCCCCGCCGATGCCCTGCAGCGCGCGGGCCGCGATCAGCGTCTGCACGTTGGGCGCCAGGCCGCACAGGGCGGAGGCGAGGGCGAACCAGACGACGCCGATCAGGAAGATCCTGCGCCTGCCGTACCGGTCACCGAGCGAGCCGCCCAGCAGGATCAGACCCGCCAGGGTGAGGGTGTAGGCGTTGACGGTCCACTGCAGCCCGGCCATGTCGGCGCCGAGATCGGCGCCGAGGGCGGGCAGCGCCACGTTGACCACCGTGCCGTCCAGCAGGGCGATGCCGGAACCGAGCACCGTGGTGAGCAGAACCCAGCGTCCCACCGCGGAATTGAGACGGATGTGACCGTTGTCCATGCCGTCCATCATCGCCGAGCTTTCATGTCTTTCTGACCTGCGCACATGATTCTTAAAGTGTCGTGCATCTCTGGTAGGACAGGTTCTGTCGTGTCACGCCTGACGGGAGCTTCCGATGGACTACAGCGAGTTCAACGACGACGTCGACGGTCTCTACCGTGGGGAGTACGCGGGCCTGCCCATCGTGAGCCTGCGCCCGCCGGGGGCGCCCATGCCCGCGGCGGGTGAGGCGGCGTGGCGTCTCTCGGTCCACGTCTACGACGCCAAGGAGACCTTCGAGGAGCACTTCGCGCGCTTCGTCGAGACCGTCGACACCACCGAGGTCAGGGCGATCATCGTCGGTGGCTGGGGTGAGGCCTACGAGGTCGACGCCTCGGGCCCCATCCGGCTGCTGGCCGAGCACGCGGCGCGCCTTCCCAAGCTGCGATCGCTCTTCTTCGGCGCGATGCCCTCGGAGGAGTGCGAGATCTCCTGGATCGTGCAGAGCGACGTCACCCCGCTGCTGGAGGCGTTCCCGTTGCTGGAGCGACTGGAGGTGCGCGGCGGCACCGAGCTGAAGCTGCGGCCCCTCCGGCATGACAACCTCAAAATCCTCCGGTTCGAGACCGGCGGCCTGCCTCCGGCCGTGGCCAGGGCGGTCGGTGCGAGCGATTTTCCCGCGCTCGAATATCTGGAGCTCTGGCTCGGGTCGGAGAACTACGGCGGCGACACCACCGTGGCGGACCTGGAGGCCATCCTGTCCGGCGAGCGGCTGCCCGCGCTCAGGCATCTCGGTCTGCAGGACAGCGAGATCCAGGACGAGATCGCGGCGGCCGTCGTCTCGGCCCCGGTGCTGGCCCGGCTGGAGTCGCTCGCGCTGTCGATGGGCACGCTCACCGACGCGGGCGCCGAGGCGCTGCTCGCCGGCCGGTCGCCGGCCCACCTCAGGCGGCTGGACCTGCACCACCACTTCCTGAGCGACGCCATGGTCGAGCGCCTCAGGGCGGCGTTCTCCGGCGTCGAGCTCGACCTGTCCGAACAGGAGAAGCCCGACGACGACTGGTATTACGTCGCGGTCTCCGAATGACCGCGCTCGCCGTCGTCGGCACGCCGGGGGAGCGGCGGGTGGCCATGTTCGCCGACGCCTGCGTCCGGCAGGGACTGCGCGAGCCCGCGGTCCTGCCGTGGACGTCCGTGCTGCGCGGCGCGGAGATCCGGATCGAGCCGGAGACGCTGGTACGGATCGACTCGCCGGGGGAGGACGCGGAGACGGACGAGCTGTTGCGCGGAGGCGGCGAGCCGTCCCGGGTCGGCGGTGGGGCCCGCTGGCACGCCGCGTTCGTCGCCGGGGCGGCGCGGGTTCGCGAGGCCGTCGGCCGGGCTCCGGGGGCCGTGCTGCTCGCCGACGTCGAGGACATCTCGGTGATGTTCGACAAACGACGCTGCCACGCCAGGCTGTCGGCGGCCGGGGTGCTGGTGCCGCCCGCGCTTCCCGGACCGATCCGCGGCTATGCCGAGTTGCGCGAGCGGATGGGCGAGGCCCGCTGGGGGCGGGTGTTCGTCAAACCTGCCCATGGCTCGTCGGCCTCGGGGGTCGTCGCCCTGCACGCGTCGGGAGACCGGGTCAGGGCGGTGACCTCGGCGGAGCTGACCTCCGGGGGGCTGCGCAACTCCCTGCGGGTCAGGTGCTACGAGGACGAGTCCGACCTGGCGGCGATCGTCGAGGCGCTGGCCGGAGACGGGCTGCACGTCGAGCGATGGTTTCCCAAGGCGAGCCTCGGCGGGCGCGCGATAGATCTGAGGGTGGTCGTCGTGGACGGCACGCCCACCCACGCGGTCGTCCGCACGAGCCGGGGGCCCATAACTAACCTGCACCTCGGCGGTCTGCGCGGCGACCTCGGCGAGGTCAGGGCCGGACTCGGCGCCGAGGGATGGGAGCGGGCCCTGGAGGTCTGCGCGCGGGCGGCGGCCTGCTTTCCCGGGAGTCCGGCCGCCGGGGTCGACCTGATGGTCGGGGCCGACTGGCACGATCTCGCGGTGGCCGAGGTCAACGCGTTCGGCGACCTGCTGCCCCGGCTGGAGGGCCTGCCCGGTAGCGGCGCGGAGGGCCTCGACACCTACGGTGCCCAGGTCCGCGCGATCCTCGCCCGGCACTCGCCGCAGGGGGCGGGGAGAACCGCGACCCGGGCGGTGCCGTGACCTCGGGGGCGAAGGCGGGGCCGATGCGTGACATGAACGAGATCGTGGGCAGCCACGACCTGCTGCTGGTAACGCTCGACACGCTTCGGTACGACGTGGCGGAGGAACTGCTGGCGGCGGGTCGGCTGCCGAATCTCAGCAGGGCACTGCCGGGCGGCCGGTGGGAGCGGCGGCACAGTCCGGGAAGCTTCACCTACGCCGCGCACGCCGCGATCCTCGCCGGTTTCCTGCCCACCCCGATCGAGCCGGGACCGCATCCCCGCCCGTTCGCCGCCACGTTCCCCGGGAGCGAGACCACGGCCCCGGGCACCTGGGTGTTCGATGCGCCCGATCTGCCCGGCGGGCTGGCCGGGGCGGGATACCACACGGTCTGCGTCGGCGGGGTGGGGTTCTTCAACAAGCTGACCCCGCTCGGGTCCGCGCTGCCGGCGATGTTCGCCGAGAGCCACTGGGAGCCGGGGTTCGGGGTCACCTCGCGGACCTCGTTCGAAGCGCAGATCGCATGCGCCGAGCGGGTGGTCACGGGGGTGGACGGTCCGGTGTTCCTGTTCGTCAACGTGTCGGCCCTGCACCAGCCGAACTGGTTCCACCTGCCGGGCGCCACTCGCGAGCACGGTGACAGCCGGCGGAGCCACGCCGCCGCGCTCGAATACGTCGACCGGCACATCGGCAGGCTGTTCGCGCTGATGAGCGAACGGCGCCCTGGGTTCGCGATCGTCTGTTCCGATCACGGCACCGCCTACGGTGAGGATGGATACGTCGGGCACCGGATCGGTCACGAGGTCGTCTGGACCGTGCCCTACGGTGAGTTCACGATGGAGCGGGGGGAGTGGCGTTGACTCCGAGTCCTGGCCGGATGCCAGAAGTGGTGGACGGCGAGCGGGGCGCACCCGCACCGCCGCCGCCGGACGCCGCCTCACCCGAGGCGGGGCCGTATCAGGGGTACGTCTACGCCTACCCGCACAAGACCGCCTACCGGCCGCTCGATCCACGTCCGCCACTGGCGGAGGTGTGGGCCAGGGAGCCCGTCGACCACCTCTTCCTCTACCTGCACATCCCGTTCTGCGAGATGCGCTGCGGATTCTGCAACCTGTTCACCCGCACCGGCGCCCCCGAGGAGCTCGTCGACGCCTATCTCGGCGCGCTGGAACGCCAGGCGAGCGCCGTACGGGGCGCCCTGAACGGCCCCCGCTTCGTGGCGGCGGCCGTCGGTGGCGGCACGCCGACCTATCTCAAGGCCGCCGAGCTCACCAGGATGTTCGACCTCGCCGAGCAGATCATGGGCATCGACCTGCGGGCCGTCCCGATGGCCGTGGAGACCTCCCCGGCGACCGCGACGGCCGACCGGCTCGCGGTCCTCGCCGAGCGGGGCACGACCCGCGTCTCGATCGGCGTGCAGAGCTTCGTGGACGCCGAGGCCCGCGCGGCGGTCAGGCCGCAGCGGCGGCAGGAGGTCGAGACGGCGCTCGGCCGGATCCGCGAGGCCGGGTTCGAGACGCTCAACCTCGACCTGATCTACGGCATCGACGGGCAGACGGAGGCGTCCTGGCGTTACTCGCTGGACGCCGCGCTCGCCTGGAAGCCCGAGGAGATCTACCTCTACCCCCTGTACGTCCGCCCGCTCACCGGTCTGGGCCGTCGCGCCCGCGACTGGGACGACCACCGGCTCACCCTCTACCGTCAGGGTCGCGACCACCTGCTCGCCGCCGGGTACGAGCAGATCTCGATGCGGATGTTCCGGCTGCCGGGGCGGTCGAGCCCCGCCGAGTACAGCTGCCAGAGCGACGGCATGGTCGGCCTCGGCTGCGGTGCCCGCTCCTACACCTCTCATCTGCACTACTCCCACGAGTACGCGGTCGGCGCCGGCCAGGTGCGCGCGATCATCGACGACTACGTGCACCTGGCTTCCGAGGAGTTCGCGGTCGCCAATGTGGGTTTCCGGCTGGACGAGGAGGACCGGCGCCGTCGCCACCTCATCCAGTCGCTGCTCCAGGCCGACGGGCTCGATCCCGCCGCGTACCGTGCCCGCTTCGGAGCCGGGGCCGAGGCCCACTTCGGCGAGGAGCTGGAGCGCCTGACGGCTGGGGGCCTGCTGGAGCGTGACGCGCCGCCGCCGGGCGGCGAAGGGGCGCGCCCCGGGTGGCTCCGGCTCACCGCCGAGGGGCTGGCCCGCTCCGACGCGATCGGTCCCGCGCTGTTCTCCGGCAGGGTCCGCGCGCTGATGGCCCGATACGAGGAACGGTGACAGGCTTGGCCGACTCACCCGGCGCCCCCGCCTCCGGAATCCGCCACCTGCCGCTCCTGCCGGGCAGGCCCGGTGGATCAAGTGATCCGAGCGCCGGCGGCGAGGGTCTCGATCACCTGACGATCCTCTACCGGGGGCCGCTGGCGAGCTGCGACTACGACTGCCCCTACTGCCCGTTCGCCAAACGGCGCGACAGCCCGGAGCAGCTGAGCCGGGACCGGGCGGCGCTGGAGCGGTTCACCGCCTGGGTGGCGGGACGGGAGCATCCGGTCTCGGTGCTGTTCACCCCGTGGGGCGAGGGCCTGGTCCGCTCGTGGTACCGCCGGGCGATGGTCGAGCTGAGCCACCTTCCGCACGTGCGGCGGGTCGCCATCCAGACCAACCTCAGCTGCCGGTCCGGCTGGCTGGCCGAGGCCGACCTGGACACGCTCGCCCTCTGGGCGACCTACCATCCCGGCCAGGTCACCCACGAGCGCTTTCTCGCCCGCTGCCGCGACCTGGTCGCGCGCGGGGTCCGTTTCAGCGTCGGCGTGGTCGGGCTGCCCGAGCACCTCGGCCATGCCCGCCGCATCCGGGCCGACCTGCCCGCGGAGGTCTACGTCTGGGTGAACGCGGCGGAGGGCACCGCCTACACCGATGACGAGGCCGCCGACTGGACGGCGATAGATCCGCTCTTCCAGCACAGCCGGACACCGCACCGGAGCGCCGGCCTGCCCTGCCGTACCGGCGACAGCGTGATCTCCGTCGACGGCGACGGCACCGTGCGGCGCTGCCACTTCGTCCCGGCCGTGCTCGGAAACCTCTACGAGGGCACGTTCAGGCCGAAGGCCATGGCGTGCCCGGCGGCGATCTGCGACTGCCACATCGGCTACGTGCACCTGGAGGCGACCGGCCTCTACGACGTCTTCGCCGGGGGAGTCCTGGAACGCATCCCCGCCCGCTGAGGTCGGATGACGAACGGTCACAGGATGTTCCGCGACTGAAAAATGGCGGCGCAAGAGCCGTGCCGCCTCGTCAGGCAGATGCCGCCCCCCTGTCATCAAGCCGCCTCCGGATGACTCCCGGCAGCCAGGCGAGTGCGAGAACCGCCACGAACACCGGAAACCAGGCCAGCCGGTGCAGCAGCCAGACCGGCTCGTCCGGCACGGCCAGCAGGCCGGGGACGTCGCCGAGGCGCAGGGCGGCGACGGCGATCACGGCCGGCGCGCTCTGGTGCCACAGGAAGAGCGTCATCGCCGACAGGTTGGCCAGCGCGACCGTCGCCCACAGCCGGGGACGCCGCATCAACCGGGCCAGCGGAGCGCGCGCCAGCAGTGCCGCCCCCACCTGGGCGAGCCCGAAGCAGACCGCCGCCAGGGTGGGCGGCGCCAGATTGGAGACCGCGGCCCCGGTCACCCCCACCATGCTCGCCGGATACCCGAACCCGGTGACCAGCAGCGCCGCCCCGATCGCCCCACCGGCCAGCAGACCCACCGCCACCCGGCGCGAGCCGAGCAGGCCGTTCGCCCAGGCGATCCCCAGCGCGTACGGCACCAGCCAGCCGGCCGCCAGGTTCGCCCATCCCAGCCAGGCGGGACCGCCGAGCCAGAACCTGGCCAGGTCCACCCCGAGCACCACCGCGAACGCCACGGCGGCCGTGACAGCCGGATGCGCCCGCAGGAGCAGGGGAGTGGCCGCGGTCAGCGCGGCGAAGACGGCCAGGAACCACAGCGGCCCCACCGCCGGGAGCACCATCGACCTGATCAGCCCCACCGGTGCCCCGCGCAGCGCCATCCCCGTTGCGATTCCCGTCCAGACCAGGGCGAGCGGTACCACCGGTCCCAGCAGCCTCCCTATCCTGGCCCGCACCCACGCCCCCGCCGGATACGCCTCGCGGGCAACCCCCGCTGGAGCGCGCGATGCGGTGGGGGCCGCGGAGTCCGGCCTGAGGGCCGCCGGGCGGAGGCCGCGCGCCGCCGCGTAGCCGCCGACGAAGAAGAACACCGCCAGTGTCTGGAACACCCAGGACAGCGGTGTCAACGCCGGCAGGTGGCTGAGCGGGCTGGCCATGTACACCGCCCCCGCCGGGCCCGGCGCCCACGCCGTCACCAGCCAGTGCCCCAGCACCACGCCCAGGATCGCCAGCGCCCGCAGCGCGTCCACCCCCCTGTCCCGGCCGACCGGGGTGGCCGCCTCGATCCCGGCCGTGAGGCTAGCCACCGGACACCTCGCCGCCTCGGCCGAGGGCGATCAGGGTCAGGTTGCGCAGCGACTCGCTGCCCGGCTTGAGATAGTCGTCGTGCCCGGCGGCTTCGGTCCCGAACGGGTGGGCGCCGAAGGCCGGGGCGGCGGGATCGGGGCCGAAGCCGAACGGGCCGATCCGGAGTTTGGGCACCTCGCGCATCCAGTCGAGGGCGCCGCTGCCCACCCACAGACGGGTGCCGCCCAGCTCGGCAGCCGAGGAGACGCCCAGTCCCGGGCTGCCGAAGACGGCCGTGTCGGCGACGCCGGAGGCGGGTACGGCCCCGGCGCACACCACCGAGCCGTAGCTGTGGCACAGCAGGCTGACCCGCTTGCCTTCCAGGGCTCCGATGACGTAGCGCCGCAACTCCACCGCGCCCCGCTCGGCGGCCCCGTCGGTCATCACGCGAAGGCTGAGCATCGCCGGGCTGTCATAGCCAAGCCAGGCGACCACCGCCAGCCTCGCCCCCGGATCCAGCGCCCGGGCCTCGGCCAGCACCGCCCGCGCCCCTCCCCCCGGCGTGTTGTACCGCTTGGCCCTGCCGCCGTCGAAGGTGGCGGCCGTGGTGTCGGCCCCGGGGACGATGACCGCGACGTACTCGGCCGCGGCGAGATCGCCGTAGACCCGGACCACCCGGTCGCCCACGGGCGGCGGGACCGTCATGTAGGCGAGCGCCGTGGCGACGGCCACGACGAGCGTGCGGCGGAACATGCGAGCCTCCTGTCCGGCCTGCGGGATTGGACAGGAGGCTAGGAACCGCGGCCCGTCGATCGCGTCACCCCGGGGAGGTGTCTTCGCGATCCCTCTCGGGGGTGATGCGGGCTCACCCGGCGAGCGAGGCCGGCGCCACCAGGACCCTCAGGCCGGAGGTGAGAACCCGGCCGGGGCGCGAGTGTCCGGTGACCGGTCGCGTCTCCACGCGAACCGTTCGTCGTCCGGTGCGGTGTCCGGCGGGCGGGGGGAAGACGACTCCGGAGGCCCCGAAGCGCCGCGGATTCATTCGCCTGGGCGGACCAGGCCCGTCTCGTAGGCGTGGACGATCGCCTGGGCGCGGTCGCGCAGGTTCAGCTTCGTGAGGATCCGGCCCACGTGGGTCTTGACGGTCTGCTCCGACAGGATCAGCTCCTCGGCGATCTCCTGGTTGGACCTGCCCCGCGCGATGAGCGCGAGCACCTCGGTCTCGCGCTCGGTGATGTCGTCCAGGCGCCCACGCGGGCGGCGCGGGCCGACGCGGGCGAACTCCGCGATCAGCCGCCGGGTCACCGAGGGCGCCAGCAGCGCCTCCCCGGCCGCCAGCACCCGTACCGCCTCGGCCAGCTGCTGCGCCGAGGCGTCCTTGAGCAGGAACCCGCTCGCCCCGGCCCGCAGCGCCTCGTAGACGTAGTCGTCGAGGTCGAACGTGGTCAGAATCAGGATCCTCGGGGTGGGACCGGTGGATTCCATGATCTCCCGCGTCGCCGCGAGGCCGTCCATGACCGGCATCCGCACGTCCATCAGCACGACGTCGGGCCGCAGTTCGGCCGTCCGGGCCACGGCCTCGCGCCCGTCGGCGGCCTCGCCCACGACCTCGATGTCCGGCTGCGAGCTCAGGAAAACGGTGAAGCCGGTCCGTACCATGCCCTGGTCATCGGCTATGAGCACCCGGATCGTCATCGAATCTCCTTGAGCGTGGAGACCCCGGGCTTCGGCCCGGGGCAGGAGGTCAAGCGTTCCCCGTGATCGGCAGTATGGCGGTGACCGCGAAGCCCGCCCCGACCGGCCCGGCCCACAGGCTTCCGCCGAGCATGGACACCCGTTCCCGCATCCCGATCAGGCCGTGCCCCATGCGCCGGGGTTCCCCGGGGGAACGGTGCCCGGCGTCGTTCGTCACCTGGACGTGCAGCTCGGCGCCGTACCGGGCGATCCTCATCGAGACGGCCGAACCGGGTGCGTGCCGCATGGCGTTGCTGAGTGACTCCTGGGCGATCCGGTAGGCGGACAGGCTCACCGCCGTGGGCAGCCCCGTCAGGTCACCGCCCACCTTGAGCGTCACGGTGAGCCCTGCGGAGCGCGCGGTGTCGACGAGTTCCTCCAGGCGGCCGAGGCCCGGCTGCGGCGCGATGTCCGCGTGCCCGTCGTCCTCCCTCAGCACGCCCAGTACGCGGCGCATCTCGGTCATGGCCGCGAGCGACAGCGCGCGGATCTCTCTCAGTCCTTCCTCCAGGCGCTCCGCGTCTCCGGCCGCCCGCAGCGGAACGGCCTCCGCCTGGATGGCGATCACCGACATGTGGTGGGCGACGACGTCGTGCAGTTCCCTGGCGATCCTGGCCCTCTCCTCCAGCACGGCCTGTCCGGCCAGGGCCTGCCGGCTGCGCTGCTCCTCCTGGGCCAGCAGGCCGATGGCCAGCCGCCGGGCACGCACGTTGTGGCCGAACAGGACGGTCGCCGTGACAATGCCGGTGACGACGGTCAGCGAACCGGGGTAGATCATCCAGGCGACGAGGACCGAGACGAGCCACACGCCCACGGTGATGTGCCGCTCCGAGCGGACCGCGACCGCGTAGACCACGAGCGCGTACATGATCGCGGTGTTCATGTTGTACGGGGGGTCGATCAACTGCCGTGAGACGACCGTACCCAGGGGGATCAGCACGGCCGCCGCCCGCCAGGCGGCCAGTGGCCACCGGCTACGGAGCGCGAGTGGCAGGGAGAAGGCCAGGGCCGTGAGCATGAGCCAGTCCGGATCGAGCGGGGAGTTCACCCGGACCGCCACCTCCTGGAGCATGGAGAGGCAGGCTTTGAACAGTATGAAGGTCAGCGCCAAGTCGGCCAGCAGGACCAGGTCGATCGTCCGGAACGGCAGCAGCCCCAGCGCCCTCGGCATGCGGGGGCGGAGGCGGCGTGACCGGAGGCGGCCGGCCGGATCGGCCGCCCCGGTCACCAGCGCCTCGACGAGGGGATGGGCCAGTCGCGCGGCGGCCTCCCGTACCGGCCGCGCGTGCCGTGCGAGGGCCTGCCGCGCGGAGCTGGGGATCACCCGGATCAGCCTAGGCGGCGCGGCCGTGGTCCGCGTCCCACCAGGGGGTGATCTTCAGTGTCACCCGCCTCCGGGCCGCGGGGCACGGCCGGGACGTCCACCGTGACGGAACCCGCACCATCCGGTGGGCTCAGGTCGTGCCCAGGCCGCGCAGCACGAAGCCGGAGACCATCTCCGCGGCCTCCTCGGGCGTCACCGCGCCGTCACCACGCTGACCTGGCCGGTAACCCGTCTCCTGCGCCGGTACGGCTGGCCTCCAGCCCTGGCCGCGTCGGCCGTGACCCTGCTGTTCCTCCTG
>NZ_JBEOZN010000088.1:0-42512 GCF_040298085.1 Streptosporangium sp. NPDC001681
GAAGGACCCGCAGGACCCGCAGGACCACAAGGACCGGAAGGACCGGCAGGCGCTGACGGCGCACCCGGACCGGAAGGACCCGCAGGACCCGCAGGACCACAAGGACCGGAAGGACCGGAAGGACCGGCAGGACCGGCAGGCGCTGACGGCGCACCCGGACCCGAAGGACCCGCAGGACCACAAGGACCCGCAGGCGCTGACGGCGCACCCGGACCGGAAGGACCCGCAGGACCCGCAGGCGCCGATGGCGCACCCGGACCGGTAGGCGCTGACGGCGCACCCGGACCCGAGGGACCCGCAGGACCGGAAGGACCCGCAGGACCCGCAGGCGCTGACGGCGCACCCGGACCCGAGGGACCCGCAGGACCACAAGGACCGGAAGGTCCGGAAGGTCCTCAAGGTCCCGAAGGGCCGCAAGGACCGCCCGGACCGCCCGGATCGGGAACTTTGAGCACCCCGACGACCAAGCCACCGGTTATCAGGATGCCGATCATCACCGCCCCGGTCATCTGGACTCCCATGCATGCCTGCTCTCCCGTGAGAATCTGCTGAGGTTTTCCGGAGAGCTCAGGGAACAGGTCGATTGACACCTCCCGGCCCAGCGGTTCACTCCGTAGGTCCCTAGGACCAGGAAAGTGGCATTCGGGAACGGCTGTGCCGGGCAGGTGGCCGTCGACTGACCGACAGAACTGACAGACAGCGAGGTACGAGGCATCATCGCCCCGTACCTCGCTGTCTGTCCGCCCCCTGCCGGAAGTTCTCACACCCGCGAAGTCGTCTCCTCTTCCGCAGGCCCGCGAATCGACACCGCCGGGCGTCGCAGTCCTCCACCCCGACTACGCGATATGCCCCTGGACAGCGGGAAGTTTTCCTACAAGATTAGTTGGATATCGGTTCCGGCTACGAGTTCCAGGAGTTCGCTGTGCCGCTCATCCAGCCTGACCCCACCTTCTACCCGTCCGCCCGCGAGGCCATGCTGGCCCCTCCGGAGGGGCTCGCCTACGTCGCCCTCCTCGACGCGGCCGGCGACGGCCGGCCCGATGGGCTCGCCACGATCGACCTCTCGGACGGATCGATCATCGATGTGCACGACATGTCCGTCCCCGGCGACGAGCTCCATCACTTCGGCTGGAACGTGTGCAGCGCGGCCCTGTGCCCGTACGCGCCGCACCCGCACGTGGAAAGGCGCTACCTGGTCCTCCCCGGCCTGAGGTCCAGCCGGATCTACATCTTCGACGTCAAGGACGACCCCCGGCATCCCAAGCTCGTCAAGACGATCGAACCGGAGACGGTCTTCAAGAAGACCGGCTACAGCCGCCCGCACACCGTCCACTGCGGCACGGACGCCATCTATGTCAGCGCGCTCGGCAACGTGGACGGCGACGCGCCCGGCGGGGTGTTCACTCTCGACCACGACACCTTCGAGCCAAAGGGCCGCTGGGAGTCCGACCGGGGGTCACAGCGGCTGCACTACGACTTCTGGTGGCACCTCGGACACGACACGATGATCACCAGCGAGTGGGGGACGCCCAACCAGATCGAGCCGGGCCCCTCACTGGAGCTGCTGGTCGGCCGGCAGTACGGCCACAAGTTGCACGTCTGGGACCTGGCCAAGCGCAGGCATCTCCAGGAGATCGACCTGGGTGACCAGCATCAGATGGCCCTGGAGCTCCGGCCCGCCCACGACCCGACCAAGACCCACGGCTTCGTCAACACGGTGATCAACGTCGAGGACCTGTCGGCCGGCATCTTCACGTGGTACCTGGAGGACGGCCTCTGGAAGGCCCGCAAGACGATCACAATTCCAGCCGAGCCCGCCGACCCCGACCTGCTGCCCGAACCGCTCAAGCAGTTCGGCGCGGTACCGCCGCTGGTCAGCGATATCTCCCTGACCCTCGACGACCGGATCCTGCTCGTCTCGGCCTGGGGCACCGGCGAGCTCAAGGCGTACGACGTCTCCGACCCGTTCGCCCCGCGCGAGACCGGCTCTGTCCGAATCGGCGGGATCGTCCGGCGCGACGCCCACCCTGCCGCCCCTGACCGGACGCTGAACGGGGGGCCGCAGATGGTCGAGACCAGCAGGGACGGGCGGCGGGTCTACTTCACCAACTCGCTCTACCGGTCCTGGGACGACGTCTTCTACCCCGACGGCATCTCCGGCTGGATGGCGAAGGTGGACATCGCCGACGACGGTTCGATCGCCCTCGACCCCGGCTTCTTCGTCGACTTCGCCGCCGACGGCCGCCGTGCGCACCAGATCCGCCTGCAGGGCGGCGACTCCTCCTCCGACTCCTACTGCTTCCCCTAAAGGCCCGCCCGATGGATCTGACGTCCCTGCTCGTCCTGGCCGGGCTCGGTGCCTTCCACGGCCTGAACCCGGCCATGGGCTGGCTCTTCGCGGTCGCGCTCGGCCTGCAGGAGCGCTCGCGCGACGGAGTCCTCCGGGCGCTGCCGCCCATCGTGTTCGGCCACGCGGGCTCAGTGCTGATCACGCTCGGGCTGGTGTCCGCGGCACGGCTCGCCGCCCCGCCGAAAGCGATCTCGTACGGTGTGGCGGCCCTGGTGTGCGCCTTCGGCCTCTGGCGGCTGCTCAGACGGCGCCACCCCCGCTGGGTCGGCATGAGGGTGACGAGGTGGCAGCTGGCCGGATGGTCGTTCCTGATGGCCACCGCGCACGGAGCGGGCCTGATGGTGCTCCCGGTCACCCTGCGCGGCGGGCATGAGGGACACGGAGGGCATGGGGGCCATGACGCCACCACACTGGCCTCACAGAGCCTGCTGGCGACCGGGGTGCACACGCTGGCCATGTTGGTGACGGCCACTGTCCTGGCCCTGGTCGTCTACGAACGGCTGGGGGTGGCGGTGCTCCGCAAGGCGTGGTTCAACCTCGACCTCGCCTGGGCCGTCGCCCTCATCGGGGCGGGCGCCTTCGCCGCACTCACCTGACGTCACCCGCCGCACCGAGGGTGAACCACCGTGCGGCGGCATGCGTGTTAGAAGCATGCGCCGACTGTTTCCCGCCCTGCTGGCCGTCGCCGTCCTGGCATCGTGCGCCATGGCCGAGCCCAACGTGATCACCGCTGAGGGGGTGCGGCGGGAGGTCCCGGAGAACCCTCCGGTCGCGGAGACCGTACGTGGTCTGACGTCCTTCGGGCATGCCCTGTTCGCCGCGACCGCGAGCCCCGGGGCCAACGCCGTCCTGTCGCCCCTGAGCATCGGTTACGCCTTCGGCCTGGCGAGGGCGGGGGCGGTCGCGGATACCGCGACCGAGCTCGACGAGGTCTTCGGTTTCCCCTCAGCAGGACCGCATACCTCGCTCAACGCGCTCACCAGGCAGATCATCACGACCGAGGACCCGCCGCCCCCTCCTGCCCCGGGTACGGAGCGGGATGCCCGGGACACCCCCGCCCCTGCGATCGTGGGCATGGCCAACGGGCTGTTCACCCAGAAAGGGCTGAGCGTCAGGGCGGAGTTCCTGCGCACCCTCGCGGCACAGTACGGCACGGGTGTGCACCAGGTGGACTTCACCGGGGATGGCGCCAAGGTCATCGACGCCTGGGCCGAGGAGCGGACAGCCGGGCGGATCAGGAAGGTGTTCGACAACCTGAGCCCACGGACCAGGCTGGTCATCGCCAACGCCGTATACCTCAGGGCCGAGTGGACGACGCCGTTCATCGAACCGCCCGAGGAAGGCGCCTCCTTCACCCGCGCGGACGGCACGACCGTGCGTACGGCCCTGATGCGCCGCGACGGCGGCCTCCCGTACGCGGCGGGGCCCGGCTGGCAGGCCGTGGAGTTGCGGTACGCCGGCGGTGACCTGGCCATGTGGGTTCTCGTACCGCAGGCGGGCGGTTCTCCCGGCGACCTGCTCTCCCCCGCCGTGATGGCACGGGTGGCCGCCGGGCTCAGGGAACGGCCGGTGAGGCTCGCCATGCCACGCTGGGACTTCTCCACGAGCCTGGACCTGGCGGAGCCGCTCGGGAAGCTGGGACTGCGGGAGACCGACTATTCGGGCATCACCGACGGCGCCTCTCTTGAGCAGGCCGTCCACCGCGCCAACATCACGGTGAACGAGTGGGGGACCGAGGCCGCCGCCGTCACCGGCCTCGCCTTCACCGTATCGGCCCCGGCCACGCCCGAGGCCGAGGTCCGCGCCGACCACCCGTTCGCCTTCGCAATCGTTCACCGGCCGACGCTGACCCCGTTGTTCATCGGCCAGGTCGGCGATCCGGCCGCCAGGGGCTGAGCCGGCACGGACGGTCAGGCCGGACCCCGGCGATCACGCCCGCAACGAGTCAACGAAATGCGCCATTCCGGTCAGCCAGCGGTCGGGGTCCTCGGCCTTGCGCCGGACGAAGCCGGCGACCTCGGGGTGCGGAAAGATATGGAACCGCTCGGCGGCGAGACCCTCGACCACCGCGTCGGCCACGGCCTCAGGGTCGAGGACGGGTCCCGACGCGCCCGCCGCCCTCGCGCTGAGATGGTCCGCGGCGACGCCGCGCTCGAACATGGCGGTGCGCACGCTCTGCGGGCAGAGCACGCTGACCCTGACGCCCCTGGTCGCGTAGTGGATGGACACCCACTCGGCGAAGGAGATCGCCGCCGATTTGGTCACGGCGTAGGGGGCGTCTCCGGGGCAGCTCACCAGCCCGGCCGCCGAACAGGTGTTGAGCAGGTAGCCCTCACCGCGCTCGACCATCCCGGGCACGACCGCGCGTGCCGCGTAGACGTGGGCGAGGACGTTCACCGCGATCGTCCGGGTCCAGTCCGGGTTCGTGGCGTCGAGCCCGCGGCCGGTGGTGACACCGGCGTTGGAACAGAACAGGCCGACCGGGCCGAAGGCACTCTCGGCGGTGGTGACCAGGCCTCGTACGTCCTCCTCGACCGACACATCAGCCCGTACCGCGACCGCCCGGTCACCGATCTCCCTGGCCACCGCGGTCGCACCCGCCGCGTCGATGTCGGCCACGACCACGCCGGCCGCCCCTTCGGCGGCGAACCTGCGGACCATCGCCCGGCCGATCCCGCTCGAGGCCCCGGTCACCACCACGACCTTGTCCCGCACCCGCATGCAAGCTCCCTCGAACCGACCAGCCGGTCTCTGGGAACCTATTCCTACCCGCCAGTAGCCGTCAACGACGGCGCAGCACGAAGACACCCCAGCCGAGGTGTCGCCTGCCGTACTCGACATGCGAGCGGCGACAGCGCTCCAAAAAGCCGCGCACTCCCTCGACGTCGGGATCGTCGGGATTGTCACGCAGCCAGTCACTCAGCGTCCACCACTGGCTCGCCACGTAACGGTCCCAGCTGTCCTGGTCGGCGAGGACCATCTCCAGCACCTCGACCCCTGCCGCCTCGAACCTGTCGAAGGTCCCCGCCAGCGAGGTGAAGTCGTCCGGTCCGAACCCGAACGACTCGTATGCCGCCGCGGGCGGCTCGGAGTTCCAGTACGGCTCGCCGACGAGCAGGATCCCGTCCTCCTTCAGCGGGGGGAGCATCAGCTTGACCGTCCCCTCCAGCCCGTTGCCGATCCAGGTCGCCCCCAGGCAGGACACGACGTCGAACGTCCCCGGCTCCGCCGGGTAGGCTCCGGCGTCCCCCTTCTCCAGGCGTACGCGATCGGCGACCCCGAGTTCCCCGGCCCTGGCACGCGCCGCGTCGAGGAAGACGTCGCTGATGTCGACCCCGACCCCCTCGATCCCGTGGACGAGAGACCACTGGCAGAGCATCTCCGCCTTGCCGCAGCACAGGTCGAGCAGGCGGGCTCCCCGCCGGAGCCTGGCGACCTCGCCGAGCAACGCCAGCTTGTCGTTCGTGAACGGGTTGAGGATGCGGTGACCGCCCTCGGCGATCTCGTGAAAACGCAGTGACATGACCACCATGCTTCCCGGGTGGGGAACGGCCGGACAACCGGTTATCCGCAGGGGGCGGATCTGAGGTTGCGGCTGACACGGTGTCAGCCCCTATACCTGAAGGCACCATGTTCAGCATAGGAGAGTTCGCCCAGCTCGGCCGCGTGTCGGTGCGCATGTTGCGCCACTACGACGCGATCGGCCTACTTCAGCCCGCCCATGTCGACCCGGCCGGTCACCGCTTCTACCGGGCCGACCAGCTGTCACGGCTCAACCGCGTCATCGCCCTGAAGGACCTCGGCTTCACCCTGCACCAGGTCGGTTCGATCCTGGACGAGCGGGTCGACGCCGCAGAGCTTCACGGGATGCTGCGGTTGCGCCGCGCGGAACTGGAGGAGCGGATCGCGGCGGACGCGGCGCGGCTGATCCGGGTGGAAGTAAGGCTCACGACAATCGCCAAGGAAGGTCACATGCATCCCGAAGAGGTTCTGCTCAAGCCGATCCCCGCGACCCGCGTGGCGGAGCTCACCGCCGTCGCGGCGAGCTACGACGCCGAGGACATCGGCCCCGTCATCCAGCCGCTCTTCGACGACCTGTGCCGGAGGATCGAGACCGCCGGAGTGAGGATCACCGGTTATGGCATCGCCCGCTACGAGCCGGAGGCCGACGGCCGGGTGACCGTGCACGCCGGGTTGGAGGTCGCCGCGGAGACAGGCGGCGACTACGACTTCGCGATCGTGGACCTGCCGGAGATCGAGTCGGCCGCCACCATCATTCACCGCGGCTCGATGGAGCAGACGGGCCCGACGCTCCAGACGCTGGCCCACTGGATCGACGAGCACGGCTACCGAGGTGTCGGACTCGCGCGGGAGGTCTCCATCGACTGCCCACCCGACGACCATGACAGCTGGGTGACCGAGTTTCAGATGACGGTCACGCGCGCGCGATGACCAGGTCGCCGAGGCGGCGGAGGTCCTGCTGGAGCTTGTTCCTGAGCACGCGTCTGACAAAGGGGACACGCAGGCGCTGCAGGCCGCGGAGCCTGATCCTGAGGTGAACGGTCACCAGGCACCGGTCGCCGTCCAGCGGCACGACCGACCTGCCGCCCTCGGCGTCGATCCCCGAGATCATCCGCCAGGCGAACTCCGTCCCGGGAACCACCGAGGTCACCACGCTGCCGGTGTGATGGACACGGCCCCCGAAAGTGATGGATTCGTCCGTGGTGGTACCCGGGACGACGAGGCCCGGCGGGTCCGGCGCCATGGTGGTCACACCCGCCCGCCATCGGGGATCCTGGCCGAAGTCGGCGATGATCCGCCATATCTCGGCCGCCGGACGCGCTATCTCGATCGACACGTTCAGCTCGATCACAGTCCGTACACGATCCCTGTCGGGCGCTCTGACCTCGCCCGCGAGCGAGCACCGGAACGGACCCGCCTGGGGCGGCCGGGGCCGTCGACCTCCGTCCAATGACTACTGGTCATTGCCGCTCTTTTCCATAAAGCAATTTAGTCGACAAACCATACCGAATCTGCATTTGTTATGAATGTTGACTAAAAGGGAGAATCTGCGGCAACCTGACAGGGCTGTCCCCGGTCCACGGTGGCCGGGGATCACAGCTGCTCGGAGCCGGTGGACTCGGGGACGCGGATGGTGATGCCGCCGGGTACCACCCTGGCCTTGAGCTTGGTGACGGCCCCCTTGGCGCCGCCGTCCAGCTCGTAGGTCATGGGAGAGCCGAATCTGGCGGTGATCTTGCGTGCCCGGGTCATCCGGACGAACGGCGACTCCTCGGACCGCCCCGTGCTCATCCGGCCGAGCACGCGGGCCCACTGGATCGGCCCCTTCGCGGTGGTCACGCCGATCTCCAGCCATCCGTCGTCGGGACGCGCGTCGTCGAACGCCTCGATACCGCCGGTGATGGTGCCGACGTTGCCCAGCAGCAGGCAGCTGGCCTCGCCCTCGAACCACGTCACCCCGTCGATCCTGACCTCCATCGGCACGAGTTCCCCGCGGACGTGGCGCAGTCCCGTCCAGACGTACGCCACACGCCCCAGGCGGTCCTTCAACCCCCGGTCGGCCTCCTCCATCATCGCCGCGTCGAAGCCGACCCCGGCCATGACGGCGAAGTGCTCCCCGTTGACCTTCCCCAGGTCCAGCTTCCGGCTCTCACCGTGGAACGCGACGTGCACGGCCTTGGGCAGGTCCTCGGGGATGCCCAGGTTCTGCGCGAAGAGGTTGGCCGTTCCCGCGGGGAGGATGCCGACCGTGACGCCCGAGCCCGCGATCGCGTCCACGCAGCGCTGCACCATGCCGTCACCGCCCCACACCAGGATCAGGTCGGCCCCCTCCTTCAGCGCCTTCCGCGCCTTCTTCGGCGCCTTCTTGCTCTTGGGCACCTCGTACCAGAGCAGCTCACCGACTCCCTCGTCGGCGAGGAGCCTGCGCAGCTCGTCCAGCCCTCCGCCGAATGACTTCCGCCGGTGAGCGATCACCGCGACCGTGCCGATCCTCTGCTTCCGGGGCAGCATCTGACCTCCTGTAGCACCGTGCCGGATACGGTGACGGCTGCCCTCGCCCCGGAGCGGCAAACGTCGCGTGCGCCCAGCTCGTATCTGGTTTCCGCGCCTCCCGGCTGCTCGTCCGGTTCGGTCAATCGGTGATCAACAGGTCCTGGAAGTCACTATCGTCACACCCATGGAGCAACTGGCGTTCACCTCGACCACCCTGGTCAACTTCAAGGACAGGACCTACCGCTGGGTGGACGTGAAGCACTTCCGTATCACCCCCGGACAGGACGACGAACCGCTGCTCACCGCGCTGCTCTCGCACCAGCTGTACCGGGACGACTATCTGGGCTCCGGCTCCTGGAAGGGCGACGGGTCGGTGCACGGCCCCTACCGCCTCGACGCGCTCTCGGCCGCCTCCTTCGAGGACGTCGACGCGGAAACCGCCTCCGCCACGATCCGCACCTGGGCCGGCAGGTACACCGATCTCCCCGAGACCGTCGCCCACGACCTGGAGACCGAGGTCTACCGGCTGATCCGCGCGGCCACCTCCCGCTATCGCCTCCGCGACCTCGACGAGGCGGCCCGCGACGACGACCTGGGATGGATCCTCGGCGAGTTCCACGAGCTGGTCCTGATCGACCGGAACGAGGGCTCCCTGGCCGTCATCGTCGCCTCCGACGACTGACCCCGCTCCCCCGGCACACGTTCGGCTCTCCGGCCCGCGACGGACGGCGAACACACGGCCGAGCACCTGGGCCGATGCCGTACCGGCCATGGCCTACGGCCGATACGGAGACCGGACAGCGTGCGGCCCGCCCCTGAGTGAGGCGAAGGGTCCGGGGGCGCGTCCCCCGTGTGAACGACGAAGGGGCTCGCCGGAAGCAGACTTTCGTCTGCGAACAGCGAACCCCAGCCATCGAAGTGGAGCTATGGGGATTCGAACCCCAGACCTCCTCCATGCCATGGAGGCGCGCTACCAGCTGCGCCATAGCCCCTTGCGATGCAGATGAAATCTTAACCGACTTCAGACACCCCTCGCGCCATCATTCCGGACACGAGCGCGATGGCCGCCGACCCCAGGGCGCTCACGGTGATGATCCCGAAGGAGATCACGTAGGCGTCCCGGGACGGGATGGCGGTGCCGGCGACGGTGATGGAGGTGAGGAGCGCGGCGGTCGCGGCGCCGGAGAGGCTGCCGCCGATGGAGCGGACCAGGGAGTTGATGCCGCTGGCGATGCCGCTCTGGTCCCTGGGCACGTGCTGCACGGCGAGCGCGCCCAGCGCCGCGTAGGCGACGCCGAAGCCCAGTCCCTGCACCGCGTTGGCGCCGACCAGCTGGAGCACCGAGTCGTTGAAGAGGGTGAACCAGCCGAATCCGATCGCGCACAGGCCAGCGCCGAGAGCGAGGGAGTAGGCGGGGCCGAACCAGGCCGAGAGACGGCCGGCCATGAAGGAGGAGAGCAGCATGGTCACGGTGCTGGGCAGGGCGTAGAGACCGACGTCGAGAACAGATCCCCCGAAACCGTACCCAGCGGACGGGGGTGTCTGGATGAAGCTGGAGATCAGGGCGAAGGAGCCGAACATGGCGAAGCCCAGGAGCAGCGAGGCCAGGTTGGCCGGGAGGGAACGGCGGCCGACGAGCAGGTGGAGCCGTACCATCGGCGCCCGGAGCCGCAGCTGGCTGAAGACCCAGACGGCACCGAATCCGCCCGCGCCCGCGAACAGCCGTAGGACGGCTCCCGAACCCCAGCCCCAGTCGTTGCCCTTGGAGATCGCCAGCAGCAGGCAGACGAGCCAGGCGGACAGCAGTGCCGCGCCGATGAGGTCGGGGCGGCCTCCGGCACCGGTTCCGCCGCCGGGGGCGCTCAGCACGATGAGAACGATCGCGATCACGCCGAGCCCCGCGGTGATCCAGAAGACCGGGTGGTGGCTGGGGGTGCGGTCGGCGATCAGGCCGGTGACGATCATGCCGAGGCTGCCGCCGACGCCCATGGTGGCGCTGACCACCCCGATGGCCGTCATGACCCTGTCGGGCGGGAAGGTGTCCTTGATCATGCCGATGGCCAGCGGCACCAGCGCCGCCGACGCGCCCTGCAGGGCCCGTCCGGCGATCAGTGCGGAAAAGGAACCGGACAGGGCGCAGACCAACGAGCCCAGGACGAGCAGACCGACCGTGAACAGGATCATCCGCTTCTTGCCGTACATGTCGCCGAGGCGCGACAGCAGCGGCGTGGCCACCGCGGCGGCGAGCAGTGAGGCGGTGAAGACCCAGGTGACCTCGGCCACCGACACGCCGAAGGTGGCCATCAGCCGGGGCAGCAGCGGGATGACCACGGTCTGCTGGACGGAGACGACCATCCCTGCCGCGGAGAGTGCCACCAGGGTCAACCAGAGATGTCTGCCCTGCTGCGCGGCGCCCGGTTCGGCGACGATCGTTCCCGTCACTGCACACTCCTTCGCTGCCGACTTCTGCTCTCGCATGGTAAGGCGCGGCAGTAAACAGCCGTTTACCGGGCTATGTCACACCGGAGGGCCGTGATACGTCTATTCCCCTATGGCCGTTGAGCGTTTCGAAGGACACCGCGACCTGCTGACCGGGGTCGCCTACCGGATCCTGGGCAGCGTGACCGACGCCGAAGACGTGGTCCAGGAGGCGTGGCTGCGCTGGTCGGGGGTGGACGCCTCCCAGGTGCGGGACGACCGCGCCTACCTGGTCAGGGTGGTGACACGGCTCTCCATCGACCGGCTCCGGCGGGTGCGGGCCCAGCGGGAGTCCTACGTCGGGCCGTGGTTGCCGGAACTGGTCGTCACCCCGGATGTGGCCGAGCACGCCGAACTGGCCGACTCGGTCGAGTTGGCGCTGCTCGTGGTGCTGGAGACCCTGTCCCCGCTGGAACGTGCGGTGTTCGTGCTGCGGGAGGCGTTCGACATGCCGTACGCGGAGATCGGCGAGGTGATCGGGCGCAGCGAGGCGACGACCCGGCAACTGGCCCGGCGCGGCCGGGAGCACGTCCAGGAGGGCAGACCGAGGTTCGAGGTGGACCGGGGGCTGCGGCGCAGGCTCACCGAGCGGTTCGCCGCGGCGGCCGTGACCGGAGACCTGGAGGCGCTGACCACGCTGCTCGCCGAGGACGCGTCGCTGGTCAGCGATGGCGGCGGCAAGGTCAAGGCCCCGCTGCGGGTCATCAGGGGCGCGGGCAGGGTGGCGCGGTTCCTGTCCTCGATCGGATCCGAGACGGGCGCGCGGAGATTCATGGAGAGCCTGGGCGCCGAGTCGTTCCCCGGCTTCGAGGTGGAGATCGCGGAGGTGAACGGCGGGCCCGCCGCGGTGGTGAGCGTGAGCGGGCAGCCGATCACAGTGTTCTCGCTGGTCGTCGAGGACGGACTGATCAGGACCGTCTTCCTGGTGGCGAACCCGGAGAAGCTCTCCCGGCTGAGGGGATCGCGGTGATGTCACGAACGGCGCCTCGCGCTCCGTCGTGAGGGCATGACACCAAACACGCGAGACATCAGCATCGTCGGTGGCGGGCTCGCCGGGCTCACCGCGGCCATCGCGTGCGCCGAAGGCGGCGCGCGGGTCACCCTCCACGAGGCCCACCGGGAGCCGGGCGGCCGGGCCCGCAGCACCGCGGCCCCGTACATCGCCAACGACGGCCCCCACGTTTTCTACTCCGACGGCGAGCCATGGCGCTGGCTGGCGAGAAGAGGTCTGGTCGGGCCGTACACCAAGCCCACGCCCGGCAAGCTCGCGAAGGGCAGGTTCCGGCACGGCGACCGGCTGTCCGCCATGCCACCCTGGTCACTGCTGAGGGCGTGCACCAAGCGGCGACTGCGGGCCCCGGTGGACGAGGAGTTCAGGACCTGGGCCACCCGGCACTTCGGTGAGGAGGCCATGCGGGCTCTCGCCGGACTGGTCGGTGTGATCACCTACGACGCCGACGCCGGACGGCTGTCGGCGGCGTTCGTCTGGGAGCGAGTGCTGCGGGCGACCGCGCCGAGGTATCCGGCACCGCGCTACATCGTCGGCGGCTGGGGGCGGGTGATCGAGCGGATGGCCGTACACGCGCGCGGTCTGGGCGTGCGGATCGAGACCGGCTCGCGGGTGGACCGCCTGCCCGAGGACACCCCCGTGATCGTGGCGACCTCACTGGACGCCGCCAGGACGCTGCTCGGCGACGGGTCGCTGCGCTGGGAGAGCGGGAAGGCCGTCCTGCTCGACCTCGGCCTCCGGGTGAGCGGCGACGACCTCTTCCTCGTCTCCGACCTGGACGAGGGCGGCTTCATGGAGCAGTACGGCCTGGCGGACCCCTCGCTCGCCACCAACGGGCAGACCCTCTGCCAGCTACAGATGCCGGTCAGAGCGGGTGAGACGAAGGTCGAGGCGGTGTCCAGGGCGGAGCGGGTGGCAGATCTCGGGCTTCCCGGCTGGCGGGAGCGGACGACCTGGCGGCGGGAGGCCACCTGCAACGGCCGCACCGGAGCGCTGGACCTGCCGGGGACCACCTGGCGGGACCGGCCCGCGATCGACCGGGGGGACGGCGTCTGGCTGGCCGGTGACTCGGTGGCGGCCCCCGGCCTGCTCAGTGAGGTCTCCTCGCACAGCGCTCTGATCGCGGCGGAATCCGCCCTGCGGGCCATCCGGCGAGCGGGCCATCGGGAGCCGCACTCGTCGATCGCCTGACGGCTGCGCCGGCGCGGCCTGTGCCGCCCCCGAGAGGGCACAGGCCGCGCGGCGAGGGAGGGTCAGCGCGCCAGAGCCCGCTCGTCCTCCAGGTAACCCGGCCGCCCGGCGTACCAGCCGGCCACGAACTGCACCGCGACCACCCCGAGCAGCAGCAGGAACGGCAGCGTCCAGCCGCCGGTCGACTCGTGCGTGAAGCCGATGACCAGGGGTCCGGCGCCCGCGATGAGATATCCGGTGCTCTGCCCGAAGGCCGACAGCGCGGCTGTCGCCTCGGGGGTGCGGGTGCGCATGGCGAGCATGGTGAGCGCGAGCGGGAAGGACCCCATCCCGATGCCGACCAGGCTCGCGAAGAGCCACGCCAGGCCGACGGGCGCGAGCCAGAGGCCGAGGAAGCCGGCGACGT
Organism: Streptosporangium sp. NPDC001681; assembly: GCF_040298085.1. Classification (NCBI taxonomy): domain Bacteria; kingdom Bacillati; phylum Actinomycetota; class Actinomycetes; order Streptosporangiales; family Streptosporangiaceae; genus Streptosporangium; species Streptosporangium sp. NPDC001681. Next base: position 13,450 of record NZ_JBEOZN010000088.1, read on the forward strand.
AGAAGACCACGAAGGCGGCGACCACGGGCCGCTGGTCGGTGAACTTCGACGCCATCCAGGGCACGAGGAGCGAGACCGGGATACCGATCGCGGTGAAGGCGCCCAGCACCAGACCCGCCTGCCCGCTGCTGTAGCCACCATCGATGAGGATCTTCGGCAGGAAGCCGAACATGATGTAGGCGACCATGCTCTGGGTGCCGAAGTAGGCGGCGACCGCCCAGGCCAGCCTGCTGCGGAGCAGGGCACGGGCACTCGTTCCCTCGCCCGCGCCGCGCCGCTCCGGCTCACTGCGCGCGAGCGCAAGCCACGGAATGGCGGCGACGGCGGCGAGCGCCCCCCACACCCCGAGGGCAACGTGCCAGTTGCCGTCGGTGGCCTGCTGGATGGGCACGGTCGCGGCGGCCGCGAGCATCGTGCCCACCGCGAGGGCCGTGGTGTAGACGGTGGTCATGATCCCGGCCCTGCCGGGGAAGTGGCGCTTGATCAGGCTGGGGATGAGCACGTTGCCCACCGCTCCGCCCGACAGTGCCAGGGCACTGCTGTAGAGGAACACCTCGGCCGAGTCCACCATCGAGCGGATGAGCAGGCCGGCGCCCAGGACGATGAGGGAGAAGAGCAGGAGGCGGTGCTCGCCGACCTTCCTGGCCAGCGCCGGGGTCAGCGCGCCGACCGAGGCGAAGATGAGCACGGGGAGCGTGGTGAGCAGCCCGACTCCGAGGGCGGTCATGCCGAGGCCGGAGGCTATCTGGTCGAGAACCGGCCCGACGCTCGTGACGGCGGTGCGCAGGTTCAGCGACGCGAGAACGATTCCCAGCACGAGCAACCAGGCGAGAGATCCTGTCGTTCCACCGGTGCGGCCCCTGGTCTGATGGGTTAGCACGCTCATGCTGGTTTCAGTCCTCCTCAGTGGTTTCATCCAATCGTAGGATGATTGGCTGACTGTAACTTTAACAGGACTGAAACCTCTGTTTGTTCCTGACCGACGCGTCGGGGTGGAGGTGATCGAAAACTGCTGACAATATGAAAGCCGGGCCACGCATCCCTTTACAGGGCGTGACCCGGCTCTCTCGCGCACCGGCGTGTCCCCGGCTCCGATGCCGAAGAACCCGGACGGTCAGGGCACCGGACATCTGGGGCCGCACCGGGCGAGCCTGCGATCCGGGCGGACATCAGGCGGTCATCCCGGACCCGCGAGCGTCAGACGCGTGGCCCCGGGGTGAGCGGCGGCTCCTCGCCGAGCCGGCGGCCGGCCGGCGGCAGCGGCTCGCCGCCGGGAGGCGGAAGCGCGGACTCCGGCGGGTAGCCCTGGCCCACGGTGCGCGGAGGTGCGGGCTCGTCAGAGCCGTGACCACCTGTCGTGCCGGTGCCGCCGACCCGGGCACCGTGCTCGTGCGGTCCCGGCACATCCCCGCGCCAGGCGCCGGTCTCGCCACCGCGCGACTCGATGAAGGTCTTGAAACGCTCCAGGTCACCGCGGACCCGCAGGCGGACGATCTGCAGCCGGTCGCCGACGGTCTCGACGAACCCCTCGGGGTCGTACTCCATCTGGAGCGTGACCCGGGTGGTGTCCGGACCGAGGTGGTGGAAGGTCACCACACCGGCCTGGTGCGGCCGCTCGACCGATCTCCAGGCCACCCGCTCATCGGGGTGCTGCTCGGTTATCTCCGCCTGGAACTCCCGGCGGACCCCCGCGATCTCGACGACCCACGCGGTACGCGTGTCGCTGAGTTGCTTGATCGACTCCACGCCTTCCATGAATTCGGGAAAGCTCTCGAACTGGGTCCACTGGTTGTACGCGGTCCGGATCGGGACGTTGACGTCGACTGACTGTTCGATCGAGCTCATGACCGTGCCTCCCTTGTGGTTCGGTCGGTTCGGGAGGCAGACCTGCCCGGTGCGGTCCGGACCTAACTAGCGGCGCCGCAGAAGCCAGTAAAGCCCCAGGACTGGCAGCACAAACGGGATGAAGAGATATCCGCTTCCATAACCCGACCAGACTGTGGCACGCGGGAACGCCTCTGGGTAGACCATGCTGAGCGTGCCGACGATGAGCACCCCGGCCAGCTCGATCCCGCAGGCGACCAGCGCCAGGGGCCGGTTCCCCCTGGCCAGCGCGACGGTGAGCACGATGTAGACGGCGGCGGCGAACGCCGACAGCCAGTAGGCCAGCGGGGCCTCCTGCAGGCGCGTCGCGATCTGCACCGCGGCGCGGGCCCCCGCGGCCAGGGCGAACACCCCGTAGACCGCCACCAGCGCGCGGCCGGGCCCACTGCCGATCGCCGGCTCGCTCACGGCATCCCCTGCCAGACCTGGAGCAGCCGCCCGACCATGCCGGGAATCGCGAAGCCCGCCACCGCGACCACCGCGGGCCCCCAGCGTGAGCGCTCGCCGATCCCCCAGAAGGCCGCCACCGGCGGGATCACCACGCTGCCCGCCAGGTAGCCGATGAGCGTGGCCGGGCTCGCCGGCCCCTCGCCCCGCACCATCGCGGCGATCACGAACCCGGCCTGGACCAGCAGTCCGACCTCCAGCACCCCGAGCGCGACGAGGAGCACGGTGCCCATCGCTCTGTTCCGCATGGTGGTCAGGAGGCTGACCAGGCCGACCGCCAGGGAGAACAGGATCAGGCCGGTCGCGAGCGGGCCGATCATCGAGACCGCAGGGGATCGAAAAGCATGAGCAGTAGGGTACTGCCCGCTCCCCTCGCCCCCTCCTGCACGGCGTCTATTCTGAGACCGTGGAAAGGATCCTGGTCAGCGCCTGCCTGATGGGGCGGAAGGTCCGTTACGACGGGGCCGCCAAGACGAGCGGCGACGCGCTGCTGGCCGCGTGGCGGCGCCAGGGGAGACTCGTTCCGTTCTGCCCGGAGGTCGAGGGCGGCCTGCCCGTCCCGCGCCCCGCCGCGGAGATCGAGGGCGGCGCCGGAGGCGCGGCGGTGCTCTCCGGGACGGCCCGGGTGCTGACCGCCGGGAATGCCGACGTCACGGCCGCCTTCCTCGCCGGTGCTCAGGCGGCGCTCGCCGTCGCCAGGTCCTTCGACGTGAAGGTGGCGATCCTGAAGGAGGGCAGCCCCTCCTGCGGCAGCCTGACCGTCTACGACGGCACCTTCGCCGGCCGGCGCGTCCCCGGTCACGGAGTCACCTCGGCCCTGCTCGAACTGCACGGCATCGCGGTCTTCGGCGAGGATCGCATCACCGAGGCCGCCGCACGACTGCGCGAGATCGGCGAACCCTAGTATTCCCACAGGTCTGTACGGCTCTCCCCGCCGATGCAGAAGACCGCGGAGCCGTGCTCTCCCTTGACCAGGTCGACCCGGATCCACCCGGTGGCCGAGGCGACCTTGGCCTCGTAGCCCGCGTTGGGGGCCGCGGCGATCAGGCGGCACACACCGTTCTCGATGGCGAACGAGACCGAACCACCCTTGACGTTCACCACGCGCAGGTTCTCGGTCGAGATCGACCTGGTCCTGGTGGCCGCCGGCTTGGGCGCGGTGGGCGACGGCGCGCCGGATCCGGACCGCGAAGGGGACGGCGCCGACCGGGAGAGCCCGGCGTCCCGCGTGCGCACCGGCGCGGCCGTCCTCGACGGGGAACGGGCCGGCTGCGATCCGGTGGTATCCCGCGTGGGCGGGATGAGACGGGGCGCCGGGGTACGGACGGGTTCCGAGGAGGCCGTCGGCACGCCGATGACCTGCGGTCCCGTCGGCGCCCCCAGTGGGAGCCGCGAGTCTCCGGTGCGGCCGATGGCGGCGTTGAGGGGCTCGATGCTCGCGTCCTCGAAGACCTCGCTGCGGAGCACGTCGCGGACGCCGAACCAGGCGACCGAGATCGCCAGGACGGTGGCTCCGCACCACACCGCTATGAACCCCAGCGTTTGCCGCATGTCACGGATTATTACGTTACATGTCCCACCATTCACTACCGTTACACGACATGGCGACAGTTCTGGTGGTCGAAGATGACGAGTACGTACGATCCGCGATCATTCAGGAACTCAGCAGGCGCCAGCACGTCGTGCGCAGCGCGGGACGTGCCCTCGACGCCCTGAGGGAGATCACCCAGAACCCCCCGGACGCGGTGGTCCTCGACCTCGGGCTACCCGACCTGGACGGGGCGGAGGCTCTCAAGATGGTCCGCAGCGTATCCAGTGTCCCCGTCATCATCGCCACGGCCAGGGACAACGAAGCGGAGATCGTCCGTCTGCTCCAGGCGGGGGCCGACGACTATCTGGTGAAGCCGTTCTCCGGCGACCACCTGAACGCCCGTCTGGACGCCGTGTTGCGCCGGGCGCGGAGCGCGACCCCACCGCCGCTACTGTGCGTCGGCGCGCTGTCGGTGGACCTGAACCGGCGCGAGGCCCACCTGGACGGCGTCCCTCTCACCCTCACCAGACGCGAGTTCGACCTCCTCGCCTACCTCGCCGCCCGCGCCGACCGGGTGGTCTCCCGCAAGGAGTTGCTCACCGAGGTGTGGCAGCAGTCCTACGGCGACGACCAGACGATCGACGTCCACCTGTCGTGGCTGCGGCGCAAACTCGGCGAGAGCGCGTCCTCCCCCCGCTACCTGCACACCGTACGCGGCGTGGGGGTCATGTTGATCACACCGTCGTGAGACGGACCCTGGCCCTGCTCACCGTCGCCGGGACCTCGATGGTCGCCCTGGCCTTCCTGATCCCGCTCGGGCTCATCGTCAGGGAGATCGCCTACGGCCGGGCCATGGCCGAGGCTGAACGGCAGGCGTCGGCTCTGGTCCCGGTGCTGGCCATCACCGTCGAGGAGACCCGGCTCACCCACGCGCTGCTCAGCACGGGCGCGCAGGACCGGATCGCGGTCCACCTGCCCGGCGGCGGCTCAGCCGGCACCGTCAGGGCCCCCGCCGAGACCGTGGCCGCCGCCTCCCGGCTGACCAGGGCCATCACCGCGGAGATGGACACCGGCTACCTCCTGCTGCGCCCGGTCGCCCTGGAGGGCGGGCGGACCGTGGTCATTGAGATCTTCATCCCCTCGGACGACCTCACCCGGGGCGTCGCCGCGTCGTGGGCCGTGCTGAGCGGGGTGGCGACGGTGCTCGTCGCCGGCTCCCTGCTGGTCGGCGACCGGCTGGGCGTCCGGGTGGTGCGTTCGGCCCGGCGCCTGGGCAGGGCGGCGAGCGCGCTGGGCGCCGGAGATCTCAGCGTCCGCATCGAGCCGGAGGGCCCACCCGAGCTGGTCGCGGTCGGTGAGGCGTTCAACAGCATGGCCGACCGCGTGGTCCAGCTCCTGGCCGCCGAGCGGGAGATGGCCGCCGACCTGTCGCACCGCCTGCGCACACCCCTCACCGCGCTCCGGCTCAGCCTGGACCACCTGGGGCCCGAGGCCGAACAGAGCAGGAGCGCGCTGGGCCGCCTGGAAGCGGAGGTGGACCAGATCATCGCGGCGGCCAGGCAACCCTCCCTGGCGCCGGAGCTCGTCCACTGTGACGCCGCCGAGGTGCTGCGCGAGCGGCTGACCTTCTGGTCCGCCCTGGCCGAGGACCAGCAGCGCGCCTGGGAGTTGATCGGCGCCTCGACCTCCACGCGGGTTCCGGTCGCGGCAGGAGAGCTCAGCGCCGTGCTGGACGCCCTGCTCGGCAACATCTTCCGGCACACCCCCGAGGGCACGGCGTTCACGGTGACCCTGCACCAGGGCTCGGGCACCGTCGGCATGCTGATCGCCGACGCCGGCCCCGGGATCCCCGACCCGGAGGCGGCGCTGCGGCGCGGGAGCAGCGGCGCGGGATCCACCGGGCTGGGCCTGGACATCGCCCGCCGGCTCGCCGAGTCCACCGGCGGCACGCTGCGGATCGACGCCTCCTCCCTCGGCGGCGCCAGGGTCCAGCTCTGGTTCCGCACCGACCGGCACGATCGGCCTCCGCGCATCACCCGGCGCCTGGTCCGCGGCCGCTGGTCCCGCGGGAACGCACCGCGTTGAACAGCCCGCTGAAGGTCACCGTCATGCTTGGCGGGGAGACCATCGAGGTTTGCGCGACAGGCGCGTTTCTTCTCTTTTGTGGGTCCCGTTCCGGAAACGGGCGGGGCTTGGCCGTCGCCCGCCTCGTTCGAGGGAGGCGAGAAGCCGCTTCCCCCGGGGCACGGAGAAGTCGACATTGGTTAGATCGCACGTAAGCACGCCTTAAGAGCAGCTAAAGCACGCTGTTTCGCCAATCCGGCTGCACGATCATGAAGGAGCGCGGAAGGGATCGCGTACGCCACCCGCGTCCGTGATCCCCGGCGCGTCTCACCGGGCCGGCCTCACGTTCAGACGGAGGGCGCGCGGCCGGCCCGGCAAGACGCGCCGAGATCCGCGGCCAGAAACGGAAACCGCCTCTGCCCTGCACAAAAGCGCAGGTCAGAGGCGGTTCAACTGTGGAGCTATGGGGATTCGAACCCCAGACCTCCTCCATGCCATGGAGGCGCGCTACCAGCTGCGCCATAGCCCCTGGTCACCGCTTCGAGTGCTCTCGTCGCGGCGCTTGGGAAGCATATAAGGACACCGACATGTTCACCTAATCGACGGCCACACGGCCCGCGCCCGCCACCGGGGCGCAAGCCGCACCGGCGAGGTCACTCCTGGGTGGCCTCGGGGTTGTCGTCGCTGCTGACCGGCTCGGGGAGGGTTCCGGCGTTGTGCTCCAGCAGGCGCCAGCCCTTGCGCGACTCCTCCAGCACCGACCAGGAACAGTTTCCCAGGCCGCCCAGGGCGGGCCAGAGCTCCTGCGGCAGGTTCATGAGCTTCGCGATGCCGAGCCGGATCGCCGCCCCGTGGGAGGCGACGACGAGCAGGCCGTCGGAGTCGACCTGCGCGGCCCAGCGGCGCACCGCCGAGGCCACCCTGTCGGCGACGTCGCCGACCTCCTCGCCGCCCGGCGCCTCCCAGGCCGCAAACTCCCTGGGCCAACCCGCGGAGATCTCCTCCCGGGTGAGCCCTTCCCACTGCCCGCCGCCCCGCTCTCGCAGATCCTTGTCGACCATGACGTTCAGGCCGGTGACGCGGGCCAGTGCCGAGGCCGTGTCGAAGGCCCGTTGGAGGTCGGAGGAGACGATCATGCTCGGGCGGAGCGCGGCGAGCAGCGAGGCCGCACGGGTCGCCTGCGCGATCCCGGTCTCGTCAAGCGGGATGTCGCTGTGGCCCTGGAAGCGGTGTTCGACGTTCCACAGCGTCTGACCATGTCTGAGACAGACGACGCGACGGCTCACTCAGCTACCGCCCCGCGGGCGCGCTGGGCGGCGACCTGGGTCACGCTGTCCGGCAGCGCGATGGAGGGGCAGTCCTTCCACAGGCGCTCGAGCGCGTAGAAGGTGCGGTCTTCCTCGTGCTGGACGTGCACGACGATGTCGATGTAGTCCAGCAGGACCCAGCGGCCCTCGCGCTCGCCCTCGCGGCGGACGGGCTTGGCGTCGGCCTCGATCCGCAGCCGATCCTCGATCTCGTCGACGATGGCGCGGACCTGGCGGTCGTTGGTGGCGGAGCAGAGCACGAACGCGTCGGTGATGACGAGCTGGTCGCTTACGTCATAGGCGAGGATGTCATCGGCCAGCTTGTCCGCCGCCGCCTCGGCGGCGAGCCTGACGAGCTGGATGGATCTGTCGGTTGCTGTCACGGTGTGGGTCAGTCCTCCTGCTAGTCGGCGCTGTCACCTATCAGGGTGCCCGATTCGGCGCTCGTTGAAGAGCCACCGTTCGAACAACGCCTATCGTGGGCCGCCCGATTCCGTACCGCAAACGGATTGGCGGTCTGATCGGGGGCGTACCGCGCGGTCGGGGCCGCGCCTGCCGATCTCGGGTGGGACGGGCAGGTGCCCAGGTCATTCGGCGATCAAGCCGGTTGAGCTGTGGACACCCGTCCCACGCAAACTTCTCAAATCATAGCGAAACACGTTCTAACTTGCGCCATTTCCGCAGATCATCGCGATTCACAGATTCTCTTCCGGCCTGCCCTGCCCCAACCGCCGGGGACGATCCCCCTCAGATGACGCCTTGCCGTAGAGGCCACGCTTGTTGATGTACTGGACGATGCCGTCGGGCACGAGGTACCAGATGGGCTCCCCGGCGGCCACCCGCTCGCGGCACTCCGACGACGAGATGGCCAGCGCCGGGATCTCCACCAGGCTGACCTTCCCCTCGGGAAGGCCGGGGTCGTGCAGGACGTGGCCGGGCCTGGTGGCACCCACGAAGTGCGCGATGGTGAACAGCTCGTCGACGTCGCGCCAGCTCAGGATCTGGGCCAGGGCATCGGCGCCGGTGATGAAGTAGAGATCGACGTCGGGCCCCCAGGCAGAGGAGATCTCCCGGAGCGTGTCGATGGTGAAGGTCGGCCCCGGGCGGTCGATGTCGACGCGGCTCACCGAGAAGCGAGGATTGGACGCGGTCGCGATGACCGTCATGAGATACCGGTCCTCCGCGGCGGAGACGGTCCTGTCGGCTTTCTGCCAGGGCTGTCCCGTCGGCACGAAGACCACCTCGTCGAGGTCGAAGTGGTGGGCGACCTCACTGGCCGCGACCAGGTGACCATGGTGGATCGGATCAAAGGTCCCGCCCATGACGCCCAGGCGCCGCTTCCCCCGACCGGTAGGCGCGTTCATCATGAAACGGACCATACGCGCAAGCCGTACAGAGCTTTTAATCACCCCCCGCGCGTGGCAGGCAGACCCGACGTAGCATGCCGGACATGACCACCACCCCGGATCGCAACCGCGTGCAGCTTCCCGGCATCAGCTCACGCGCCTACGAACATCCCGCTGACCGGTCCGCGCTGGTCGCCCTCCGATCGCTCAGCGGATTCGACACGGTGCTCAAGCAGATGTCCGGCCTGGTCAGTGAGCGCCGCCTGCGCCTGATCTACCTCGCCTCGGCCGTACGCACCGGTGACACGCAGTTCCGAGCACTGCACGACATGGGCCGCGACGCGGCCTACACGCTCGACCTCCACCGCATTCCCGAGGTCTACGTGCAGCAGAGCCCGCTGGTGCAGGCGAAGGCGATCGGTTTCGACGACCCGTTCATCGTCGTCACGACCGGCCTGCTGGACCTGATGGATTTGGAGGAGCAGCGCTTCGTCATCGGCCACGAGACCGCCCACATCCTGTCGGGCCACGCCGTCTACCGCACCATGCTCGACATCCTGACCCGTCTGGCCACGCGCGTGGCCTGGATCCCGCTCGGCTACATCGGCCTGCGCGCGATCGTGGCCGGCCTGGAGGAGTGGCACCGCAAGTCCGAGCTCTCCGCCGACCGCGGCGGCCTGCTCTGCGGCCAGGACCCCGATGCGGCGCTGCGCGCCCTGATGAAGCTCGCCGGCGGCTCGCGCCTGCACGAGATGAACATCGAGGCCTTCCTCGACCAGGCACGGGAGTACGACACCGCGGGCGACGTCCGCGACGGCCTGCTCAAGGTCCTCAACCTGCTGGGCACCACCCATCCGTTCGCCGTCTCCCGCGTCGCCGAGCTCGACAAGTGGCGCCGCGGCGGCGAGTACGACACGATCATCGCCGGCGACTACCCCCGCCGCGCCGACGACTCCAACGCGAAGATCTCCGAGGAGGTCCGGGCTGCCGCCCGCTCCTACCGCGAGTCCTGGTCGCAGTCCCAGGACCCGTTCATCGGTGTTCTGCGCGACGTGGCGGAAGGTGCTGTCAACGCCGGGGAGCGCATCTTCAATCGCTTCTCCCGCCGCGATGGAAATTAGCCGAGAGTTCCACCAAAAGGGCCCGGACGGGCCCTTTTTTATTCGATAGGTATGGCCCCGGAACGCGTTGCCGCGCCCCCTGAAGGTCAACGGCGATCCCGCGGGCAAGGGGACCGACCGCGGCGCCTGAACGTGGGGCACATCACCGGCGCCCCGGCCTCCCACGACACCTGGGCCGCCACACCGCCCAAGGTCGCCTGAGCCGGCGCGACCCCCACCACCGGCCGGGACCTGGCGCCGGGGGCCTTTTCGACGAAAGGACGCCCCCTACACGAGAAGGGCGATCGCGCGTACGGCCGCCGAGCACAGGGCGACGAAGCCGCCCAGCACGGCGAGCGCGCGCAGCCCCTCCTTGCGGAGCTCGACGAGCTCGGCGCCGATCCGCTCGATCTCCCGGCCGATGAGACCGCCACAGACGACGCCGAACACGACGCCGGAGACGGCGATCGGGGCCGAGTGCAGCCACCACTCCGGTGGCAGCGAGCCACCGAGGGTCAGCCAGAGTGCGAGACCCGCCAGAGCGGCCGCCGGCAGCCCCGGCCAGGCCAGGACGGTCAGCAGCGAGGCGGCGAAGATCACCGGAAAGCCCAGCACCCGCAGGGCCACCCGGACCCTGGCCGACTTGCGCTTCCTGACCAGCCAGTGCCCGCCCCAGAGCGCGCGGGCCAGTGCGGCGAACAGGCCGGTGACGGCGAAGGTGGCCGGCGGCCAGATGACCGTGGCCACGACGCACGGCACGGCCAGCACCGCCAGCAGGAGCAGCGCCGCGTTGCCCGTGGGCAGCGGTCCTGCCCGGCCAGGGGCCTGAGCCTCCCCTGCCGCGCCGCCGGACCGTCTGCCCGCCCGGCGCCGGGTCGCCCGGCCATCCGCGGCGGAGGAACGCCCGCCCCGCGACGCCTCACCTGCCGCGAGAGCCGCACGCCCACCGCTGGACGCCTCAGCGGCCGGGGAGGCCTGACGCCCGCCCCGCGACGTCTCCCCCGCCGCGGGGATCGCTCGCCCCGCGCGGGGCGCCTCACCGGAGGCGAGCGCCGCCCGTCCGCCACGTGACGTGCCCTCCGCGGCGGCAGGGGGGCGTACCGCCCGCGCGGGTCCCGCCGAGCCTTCCGCCGCCGGGGCGGGCGACCTTCCCCTGGCCGATCGGCCGCTCCTCGCGGGCTCGTCGCCCTTGGCGCGGGGCTTGGGACGGCTCTCCTGCTTCCTGGCTCCGCCGGGCTTCTCCCCCGCGGAGCCTGCCGCCTTCTGGGAGACTCCCGCCTCGGGCGAGGCCACCCGGGCGAGCCGGCCGAGGCGGCCGGCGAGAAGGGCCGCGGTGGGGCGCTTGGCCGGCTCACGGTGCAGGGCCGCGCGGATCAGGGGCAGCAGGGCTGCCGGGACACCCTCAAGATCGGCCTGACCGTTGAGGATCGCGTACATCTGCGCCTCGACCGTGCCCCTGCCGAAGGTGGGCCTGCCGGTCGCGGCGAAGGCCACGGTGGCCGCCCAGGCGTGCACGTCCGCGGGCTCGCCCACGGGCTCGTCGGCGAACAGCTCGGGGGCGGTGTAACCGGGGGTGCCGAGGAAGGTGCCGGTCAGGGTGAGTCTGGTGGCGTCCAGGACGTGGGCGATGCCGAAGTCGATGAGGACGGGCTCGTCGTCCTCGTTGACCAGCACGTTGGCGGGTTTGAGGTCACGGTGGACGACCCCGGCCGCGTGGATGATCGACAAGGCGGTGGCCAGCCCCTGTGCGAGGGTGAGCAGACCGCCGTCCAGGGGGCCGCCGCGCCGTACCCGCTCCAGGAGGGTCTCTCCCTCGATGTGCTCCATGACCAGGTAGGGCCGATCACCGTTGAGGTCGGCGTCGACGACGCGGGCCACGTAGGGGCTCTCGACCCTGCGAAGGGCACGGACCTCCCGCTCCAGACGCATCCGGGCCTCGGAGTCGGTGTCGACCATGTCGTGGAGGACCTTGAGCGCGACGTTGTCACCACGGCGGCCGACGGCGAGGTAGACCTCGCCCATGCCTCCCCGGCCGAGACGCTCCAGCAACGTGTAAGGACCGACCCGCCCGAGACGACCCATGTGACCTCCTGCGTCGGCCACATGGGTCAGGGACCGCTGCGCCTATCGGGTCGCTCGCTCCCGCTCGCTTCCCTGCTGTCCAGCCGTAGGAGACCACACCATAGCGGGCGAGTGTGACGTTTTCCCGATGGCACGCCGGACTCCCGAAAAGATCGGCATGGCGGGACGCGCGCCTCCTCGTGCGCCTCGTCAGGCTCGGGTCAGGCCACGGGCGGGGCCTCTCAGGGCCGGCGCGTGGGCTTGCGGACCGGGTCTTCCAGCAGGCTGTCGAGCTTCGCGGTGGGTTCCGCCGACAGGTCGCGGCGCCGGGTGCGGCGCCAGTTGACGTGCCCGCGGCTCTCCATGAGCAGCAGTAGCCGGTCCGCACCAAAAACGACAAAAGCTATGAAGAGGAATGCAACGACGATTTCCATGAAGTCCAGTCAAACCATAAGCGACCGTGATCACACGGAGCGACACACCATAACGCTCAGTGACGATCAAAGTCACCGAACGAGATCCCCGATGAACCTCCGGAGTGCCGACTACACCGTAGACCCCGGAGCGCCCGGCAGCGCGATGATCCCGGAACCCCGATGGATCACCCGTACCGTGCGGCTCGCGGAGCATTCCCGACGCCGTTGGTCCTCGGCGCCGGGAACGCTCCGCGGCCCGCGCCCCTACCTCAGGCGGGCTTCGGCCGAGGCGAGGACCGTACCCTCGCTGGTGCGCAGGTGGCCCTCGCCGGTGTAGACCCACTTGGTCGAGGTCAGCTCCGGCAGGCCCATGGGGCCGCGCGCGTGCAGCTTCTGGGTGGAGATGCCGATCTCCGCGCCGAAGCCGAACTCCGCGCCGTCGGTGAACCGGGTCGAGGCGTTGACCGCCACGGCCGCGGAGTCGACCAGGGCGACGAACCTGCGGGAGGCGCTGACCGAGCGCGTGACGATCGCGTCGGTGTGGGCTGAGCCGTACTTCCTGATGTGCGCGACCGCGTCCTCCAGCGAGTCGACCACGGCGGCCGCGATGTCCAGCGAGAGGTACTCCATCCGGAAGTCCTCCTCGTCGGCGGGCACCACGTCACCGTACGCCGCGACGCGGGCGTCACCGTGCACCGTGACGCCCTCCGCCGCCAGCGCGGCCAGTGCGCGCGGCACGAAGGTGTCCGCCACGGCCGCGTGCACCAGGAGCGTCTCCGCGGAGTTGCAGACCGAGGGGCGCTGGACCTTGGCATTGATCAGGATCTGGATCGCCAGGTCGAGGTCGGCGTCGGCGTCGACATAGACGTGGCAGTTGCCCACGCCGGTCTCGATCACCGGGACCGTGGACTCCTCCACCACCGAATTGATCAGCGAGGCCCCGCCGCGCGGGATCAGCACGTCGACCAGGCCGCGGGCCCGCATGAGCTGCTTGACCGAGTCGCGGGTCAGCCCGGGAACCAGCTGGACGGCCCCCGCGGGCACCTCGGTGCCCGCCAGCGCCTCCTGCATGATCCTGACGAGAACCGTGTTGGACTCGTACGCGCTGGAGGAGCCGCGCAGCAGGGTGGCGTTGCCGCTCTTGAGGCAGAGCGCCGCGGCGTCCACGGTCACGTTGGGCCGGCCCTCGTAGATGATGCCGATCACCCCGAGCGGGACCCGGAGCTGGCGCAACTCCAGTCCGTTGGGCAGCGTGTTGCCCCGGATCACCTCACCCACCGGGTCGGGAAGGTCGGCGACCTGACGGACCGCCTCGGCGATCGCCTCGATCCTGGCCTCGTCGAGGCTGAGACGGTCGATCATGTATTCGGAGGTCCCGCTCTCCCTGGCCTTCTCGACGTCGAGCGCGTTGGCCGCGACGATCTCGGCGGACCCGGCCACGAGCGCGTCCGCGACCACCCGGAGCGCGGCGTCCTTCGGCGCCCTCGGCAGCGGGGCCAGCTCGGCGGCGGCCTCTTTAGCCGCCAGGGCTACCTTCAGGAAGTCCTCGGACATCTCGCGCTCCAAAAAGAACTAGTGGTGGGATTCCAGTATGACGATGTCGTCACGGTGGATGAGCTCTCGTTCGTACTCGGGCCCCAGGGTGGCCGCCAGTTCCCTGGTGGAACGGCCGAGCAGCCCGGGGATCTCCCCCGCGTCGAAGTTGACCAGGCCGCGCGCGATCACCTGGCCGAGCGGCTCGCACAGATCCACCGGGTCGCCCGCCGCGAAGTCGCCCTCGACCGCCGTGACCCCCGCGGGAAGCAGTGACTTGCGGCGGCTCACCACAGCCTCGACGGCGCCGGAGTCCAGATGGAGCCGGCCTCGGCCGGTGGTGGCGTGGGCCAGCCAGAGCAGGCGGGTGCCCGGGTGGCGGCCCTCCGGGTGGAAGTAGGTGCCGACATCGGCTCCCGCGAGGGCCTGGGCCGCGTGCGCGGCGGCGGTCAGCACCACGGGAACGCCCGCCCCTGTGGCGATCTTGGCGGCCTGAACCTTGGTGACCATGCCACCGGTGCCGACCGCGCCGCCCTTGCCGAGCTCGACCCCGACGAGGTCGGAGGGCCCGCGAACCTCGGTGAGCCGGCGGGCGCCGGGGCGGCGGGGGTCGCCGTCGTAGAGGGCGTCCACATCCGACAGCAGCACCAGCGCGTCGGCCCTGGTCAGGTGTGCGACCAGGGCGGCGAGGCGGTCGTTGTCGCCGAATCGGATCTCGTCGGTGGCCACGGTGTCGTTCTCGTTGACCACCGGGACGATGCCCAGCTCCAGCAGGCGTGCCAGCGTGCGCTCGGCGTTGACGTGGTGCGAGCGGCGCATCATGTCGTCGGCGGTCAGCAGCACCTGGCCGACCCGCAGGCCGTACCTGGCGAAGGAGGAGGTGTAGCGGGCCACCAGCACGCCCTGGCCGACCGAGGCCGCGGCCTGCTGGGTGGCGAGGTCGCGCGGCCTGGCCGCCAGGCCCAGCGGGCCGAGGCCCGCCGCGATCGCGCCCGAGGAGACCAGCACGATCTGGGTGCCGGACTTCCGCCGGGCGCCGAGCACGTCGACCAGGGCGTCCACCCGGTCGACGTCGATCATTCCCTGCGGAGTGGTGAGCGAGGACGAACCCACCTTCACGACGAGGCGTGAGGCCTTACGGATCCGTTCGCGCGCAGAGTCCACGACACGCACCTTTCAAAAATGATCACTGGAAGAACAGCGGGAAGCGTACTAACCGAGCCGGTTGTCCGACCCGCGCGGCCCCTGGTGCACGGCCTCGGCGTTGAGCGTCGGCTGCCAGTCGAAGATGTAGCCGTTCTCCATGGAACCGATGATCACTTCGGCCCCGGCCTTCGCCCCGGCCTTGGTGAGCTCCTCCTCGACACCGAGCCGCTCCAGCCGGTCGGCCAGATAGCCCACGGCCTCGTCGTTGGTGAAGTCGGTCTGGCGGATCCACCGCTCCGGCTTGGCCCCGGTGACCTGGAAGGTGTCCTCGTCGATCCGGCGGACGGCGAATCCGGTGTCACCGTGCTGCTTGGGCCTGATGACCAGTCGGGTCGGCTCGGGGACGGGGGCGGCGGCCCTGGCCGCGGCGACCATCTCCCCCATGGCGTAGGTCAGTTCCTTGAGCCCCTCGTGGGTGGCCGCGGAGATCGAGAAGACCCGCAGCCCCCGCTCCTCGAGCATCGGCCCGACGATGTCGGCCAGGTCGCGGGCGTCGGGCACGTCGGACTTGTTGAGCACCGCCAGGCGCGGCCGATCCTCCAGCTTGCCGTACGCCGCGAGCTCGGCCTCGATCGCCTCGTAGTCGCTGATGGGGTCGCGGCCCGGCTCCATCGTGGCGCAGTCGATCACGTGCACCAGCGTGTTGCAGCGCTCGACGTGGCGCAGGAACTCGTGCCCCAGGCCCTTGCCCTGTGAGGCGCCGGGGATCAGGCCGGGGACGTCCGCGACCGTGAAGACGGTCGCGCCCGCGGTGACCACCCCGAGGTTGGGGACCAGCGTGGTGAACGGGTAGTCGGCGATCTTCGGCCGGGCCGCGGATAGGGCCGCGATGAGGGAGGACTTGCCCGCGCTGGGGAAGCCGACCAGCGCCACGTCGGCGACGCTCTTCATCTCCAGCATCACGTCGAGCTCGTCGCCGGGCTCGCCGAGCAGCGCGAACCCGGGGGCCTTGCGCTTGGCGCTGGCCAGTGCGGCGTTGCCGAGCCCGCCGTGCCCGCCCTCGGCGATCACATAGCGGGTGCCCGCGCCGACCAGGTCGATGAGGACCTCACCGGTGTCGGCGTCCTTGACCACGGTGCCGTCCGGCACCGGGATGACGATGTCGGGACCGTTGGCACCGTCGCGGTTGGAGCCCTGTCCCTGCTTGCCGTTGTCGGCCTTGCGGTGCGGGCGGCGGTGGTACTCCAGGAGCGTCGCCGTGTTGGCGTCCACCTCCAGGATCACGTCGCCGCCGCGGCCACCGTTGCCCCCGTCCGGGCCCCCCAGCGGCTTGAACTTCTCCCGATGGACAGAGGCGCAGCCGTTTCCCCCGTCACCGGCCTTGATGTGCAGGACCACCTGGTCCACAAAGTCCGGCATCTCTACTTTCCTACCTCTATCTACGGGAACTTCTGCGGAAAACGCGAACAGGGGTGGACCGCCGAATGCGATCCACCCCTGCCCTCAACGTCTGTCGGTGCGAATCTACTCCGCGACCGGAACGATGCTCACCGCGCGGCGCCCGCGCTTGACACCGAACAGAACGTGGCCTGCGGCCAGCGCGAACAGCGTGTCGTCACTGCCACGGCCGACGTTGTCGCCGGGGTGGAAGTGGGTGCCACGCTGACGAACGATGATCTCGCCGGCGTTGACCAGCTGACCGCCGAAGCGCTTCACACCGAGCCGCTGGGCGTTGGAGTCGCGGCCGTTCCGAGTGGACGACGCGCCCTTCTTGTGTGCCATCTCGCAAAACTCCCGAAACTCAGGCCTGGTCGATGCCGGTGATCTTCACCTGGGTGTACCGCTGGCGGTGACCCTGGCGCTTCTTGTACCCCGACTTGTTCTTGTACTTCAGAATCCGGATCTTCGGACCCTTGGTCTCACCGAGAATCTCGGCGGCAACCGTGAACTTGCCCGCCTCGGTGGTCACGTCGCCGTCGTTGACGACGAGGACCGTCGGCAGCGAAACCGTGGAACCGACCTCGCCGGCGACCTTGTCCACTTCAAGGACGTCACCGACGGAGACCTTCTGCTGCCTGCCGCCGCAACGAACGATCGCGTACACCGCGGAACCCTTCTTCTGACTGCTTGCTCGCTGGATGCTGCGCCCCGCATCCGGCTGTGGTCATTGATGACGTACCGGGTAGGCGCGCGAACAGGGCGCGCCATGAGCGCACCGGTTCACCAGAATACCGGATTGACGGTGTCCTGGTCGAACCGGGCGGAACGTCGGAGGTGCCGACCTCAGGTCCTGCTCCTTGGATCTTCTGCCTGCCTTGGTCACCCGGACGGGGCCTCGCGACGGTTCCGTCACCCATAGCACGCTATGAGCTCCTCTTCCGCCCTACGAGACACCGTCCGGCAGACCCACGCCACGGCAAAATCTGCGGGACAGGACCTACTCGGCCGACCTGGCCTTGCGGGAGCGTCTCCGCCCCCGGCCAGAAGCCTGTGCTGCCTGACCGTCCTCATTCTGGACTCCATCAAGCGCATCGGTCACCGTATCACGACCCGACTGGTCACCGGCCGCCACAGCGTGGCTACCGTCCTTGCCGAGCTTCTCCGCGACGGCCTTCTCGACCGCCATCTTGCCCTGCGTACCACGCGGCTCCGGCTTGCCCTCGACCGGCTCGGTCGAGACGTGCAGGCCGCGGCCGTTGCAGCACTCACAGACCGTGGAGAACGCCTCCAGGAGCCCCTGACCGACCCGCTTACGCGTCATCTGGACCAGACCCAGGGAGGTGACCTCGGCGACCTGGTGCTTGGTACGGTCGCGGGCCAGGCACTCCAGCAGCCGCCTCAGCACCAGGTCCCGGTTGTTCTCCAGCACCATGTCGATGAAGTCGATGACGATGATGCCGCCGATGTCGCGCAGCCTGAGCTGGCGGACGATCTCCTCGGCCGCCTCCAGGTTGTTGCGGGTGACGGTCTCCTCAAGGTTGCCGCCCTGGCCGGTGAACTTGCCGGTGTTGACGTCGACCACGGTCATGGCCTCGGTCCGGTCGATCACCAGCGAGCCACCGCTGGGCAGCCAGACCTTGCGCTCCATCGCCTTGGCGATCTGCTCGTCGATCCGGTAGGCGGCGAAGACGTCACCGTCCTCCTCCCACCTGCTGAGGCGGTCGGCCAGGTGCGGGGCGACATAACGGACGTACTCGTCGACCGTCTCCCACACCTCGTCTCCCGCGACGACCAGCGAGGAGAAGTCCTCGTTGAACACGTCCCTGACCACCCGGACCGTCAGGTCCGGCTCGGAGGAGAGCAGCTCCGGCGCGCTGGCCGACTTGGCCTTGCGCTGGATGTTCTCCCACTGCGCCGACAGCCTGGCCACGTCGCGGCTCAGCTCGTCCTCCGACGCGCCTTCGGCGGCCGTGCGGACGATGACCCCGGCGTTCTCCGGCATGACCTTCTTGAGGATGCTCTTGAGGCGGGTGCGCTCCTTGTCGGGGAGCTTGCGGCTGATCCCGGTCATCGAGCCGTCGGGCACGTAGACCAGGTAGCGCCCGGGCAGGCTGATCTGGCTCGTCAGGCGGGCGCCCTTGTGCCCCATCGGGTCCTTGGTGACCTGTACCAGCACCGACTGGCCCGACTTCAGCGCCACCTCGATCCGCTTGGGCTGTCCCTCCAGCCCGGCGGTGTCGAAGTTCACCTCTCCGGCGTACAGCACCGCGTTACGGCCCTTGCCGATGTCGACGAACGCGGCCTCCATGCTCGGCAGGACGTTCTGCACCTTGCCGAGATAGACGTTGCCCACGTACGACTGGCTCGCCTCGCGGTTGACGTAGTGCTCGACGAGGACCCCGTCCTCCAGCACCGCGATCTGGGTGCGCCCACCGGTACGGCGGACCACCATCATGCGCTCGACGGACTCCCTGCGGGCCAGGAACTCCGACTCGGTGATGATCGGCGGACGCCTGCGGCCAAGCTCGCGCCCCTCGCGGCGGCGCTGCTTCTTGGCCTCCAGGCGGGTCGAGCCTCGCACGCTCTGCACCTCGTCCACCGAGGTGCTGCGCCCGGCGCGGGGCGCGCGGATGCGCACCACGGTGTTCGGCGGGTCGTCGTGGACCTCTCCCGCCTCGTCGGTGCCCCTGCGCCGCCTGCGGCGACGCCGGCGCGAGCTGCCGCTCTCCGAGTCTTCGTCCTGCTCGGCCTCGGGCCTGTCCTCTTCGTCCTGCTCGGCCTCGGTCTCCTCGCTCTCGTCGAGGTCCCGCGTCTTGCCACGGCCCCGGCCACCCCTGCGGCGCCGACGCCGGCGGCCACCGGCGTCCTCGTCTCCGTCCGTGTCCTCGTCCTCGGGCTCCTCGGCGATCTCGGCCTTCGCCTCGACGGGCTCGGGCTCCGGCTGCGGCGCGGGAGGCTGGACCGGCGCGGGCCGGGCGGCGGGCTGCGTGGCCCGCTGCGGGTCGGGGGCCTGGAACAGCGGCTGGAACACCGCCGCGGGTGCCTGGAAGGTCACCGAGGGCACCTCGGAACGTTCTTGGGCGACCAGCCCGAAGGGGTCGGCGAACAGCCCCGGCCGCCGTTCCTCGACGGCCTCCTCGATGAGGTCCTCACCCGCGGGCTCGTCATCGAGCGGTTCGTCGACGGGCAGCTCGAGCAGCAGTTCCGCCTCGGCCTCCTCCGCCCCGGCCGTGGGCACCTCGCCGGTGACCTCCTCGGCCACGG
This sequence comes from Streptosporangium sp. NPDC001681, assembly GCF_040298085.1. Lineage (NCBI taxonomy): Bacteria > Bacillati > Actinomycetota > Actinomycetes > Streptosporangiales > Streptosporangiaceae > Streptosporangium > Streptosporangium sp. NPDC001681. Next base: position 32,989 of record NZ_JBEOZN010000088.1, read on the forward strand.
CCGGCTCCTCCCGCACGACCGCCTTCTTGCGCGTACGGGTGCGCTTGGCAGGGGCTGCGGGCTCCTCCTGCGGCGCGGGCTCGGCGGCGGGCTCCTGAACGGCGGCGGCCGCCGTCTCGACAGGCTCGGCGACCGGTTCGGCCACCTTCTTCGCACGACTACGCCGCGTGGTGGTGGCGGTGCCGTCCGTCGCGGTGGTCTTGCGCCTGGTGGCGCGCTTGGGCGCGGCCTCCTTCACCTCTGCCACCTCGGCGGGCTCCACAGCCTTCGCGGGCTCCGCCGCGGGCCCGGACGCATCGGCCGCCGACGGTTCCGGCGAGATGCCGGACGCCGCCCGGGGTGCGGGTGCCGTCACGACCTCGGGAGCCGAATCCGGCTCCTCCGGCGGAGGTCCTGCGGGTCGGCTCGCGACCCTGCGCCGGGGCGCCGGTGGCCGCGTCTCTTCTGTTGTCGTGTCCCCACCGAGGCTGTTGACCCCGGCGTTGGGCTCGTTGTCGAGCATGCGGGCGCTCTCCCGTTCAGCTCCCGGGCACGTCTCCGCGCCGCGCGGGAGCTCTCGTCTCTCACTGTCCGCCAGGCTCATAGCCCGGCGCCAAGTCCTATATGTCGCCGCCGACGTGCCTGCCCACCGGTTCCGCTTCGCCGCCGCGCGTAATGTCGCGGTCCAGGCCGAACGGATCAGCGGGCTCACCGGTGCGAACGTCCAGCGGGCCCTGCGCCAGCCTGGTCACCTCGGGGGGCACCGGCGGCGCGAAGTCAGCCACAAGACGCAGTCCAGTGAGAACGTCGTCGGGTCGAACGGCAGGAGTTGCGTGCCGTACAACCATGCGAAGTATGACACATGGCCGACTGGACGCCTGACCTGCTGTTGTCCCTTTGCCCTCAAATGCCGCGAGGCTCAGCACCGCCTCCCGCGCGTCGAAACGTCGCATCCCCTTCTTGGTAAGGCGTTCGACCTCGACGTGATCGGTGGCGACGAATCTCTCAACCGCGACACCGGCGAGGGCGAGATCGGCTCCGGGCAGCCGCAGTTCCCACGCCGAGCACTCCATCTGGTCGGACAGACTCGCGGGGCCGGCCTCCACGACGTCAAGCACGTCGAGACCGGGAGGCAACGAGGCGTCCAGAGCGGCTCGCAGCCGCTCCGGGTCACACTCGCGCGTCACGCTGATCTCGAGGTACTCGGCCTCGCTGGCGACCCCGGTGGGTGCGGCCCCTCCCACGTAGGAGATCTTCGGGTGGGGCGAGAAGCCCGCGCTGAACGCCACCGGGACGTCGGCTCGCCGGACCGCGCGTTCAAGCGCCCGGGAGATGTCGCGGTGGCTGGTGAAGCGCAGGCGGCCGCGCTTGGCGTAGCGCACACGGAGGCGCTGCACCACTGGCGCGGGCGGCGGCCCGTCGGGAGCGGGTTTCAGGGTGGTGTCGTCCTTCCAAAGTCGTGGTCGTCGTCTCTTGGGTGGGCGGCGCTCACGCACCGCCTACCTCAGACAACCGTCAGTGGCAGCAGCTTCTTCCCGGTGGGCCCGATCTGGATCTCCGTCCCCATCGTGGGGCAGACGCCGCAGTCGTAGCACGGGGTCCATCGGCAGTCTTCGACCTCGACGTCGTTGACCGCGTCCTGCCAGTCCTGCCAGAGCCATTCGCGGTCGAGACCGGCATCGAGATGGTCCCAGGGCAGGACCTCGTTCTCCTCGCGCTCGCGCGTGGTGTACCAGTCGACGTCGACGCCGACCTTGGCCGCGGCGTCCATCCAACGCTGATAGGAGAAGTGCTCGCTCCAGCCGTCGAACCGGCCGCCGTCCGCCCACACCGCGCGGATGACCTCCCCGACCCGGCGGTCGCCCCGAGACAGCAGACCCTCCACGATCGAGGGCTTGCCGTCGTGGTAGCGCAGGCCGATGGCCCGGCCGTACTCCCTGTCACCGCGCAGGGCCTCCTTCAACGCCCTGAGCCTGCGGTCGACCGTCTCGTGGTCGGCCTGGCCGGCCCACTGGAACGGGGTGTGCGGCTTGGGAACGAAGCCACCGATGGAGACCGTGCAGCGGATGTCGCGCGACCCGGTGGCCTCTCGACCGGCCTTGATGACCTTCTTGGCCAGGTCGGCGATGCCCTCGACGTCGACGTCCTCCTCGGTGGGCAGGCCGCACATGAAGTAGAGCTTCACCTGCCGCCAGCCCTGGGTGTACGCGGTGGTGACGGTCCTGATCAGGTCTTCCTCGGTGACCATCTTGTTGATCACCTTGCGCATCCGCTCGGAGCCGCCCTCGGGGGCGAACGTCAGACCGGAGCGTCGGCCGTTGCGGGAGAACTCGTTCGCCAGGTCGATGTTGAACGCGTCGACCCGGGTCGAGGGCAGCGAGAGCGAGGTGTTGGTGCCCTCGTAACGATCCGCCAGTCCCTTGGCGACCTCACCGATCTCGGAGTGGTCGGCCGAGGAGAGCGACAGCAGGCCGACCTCGTTGAAACCTGACGCCTTCACGCCCGCCTCGACCATGTCGCCGATCGTGGTGATCGAGCGCTCACGCACCGGACGGGTGATCATGCCGGCCTGGCAGAACCGGCAACCTCGGGTGCAGCCGCGGAAGATCTCCACGCTGAACCGCTCGTGCACGGTCTCGGCCAGCGGGACCAGCGGCTTCTTCGGGTACGGCCACTCGTCCAGATCCATGACCGTGTGCTTGTGGATCCGCCACGGCACACCCGACCTGTTGGGTGCGACGCGCTGGATACGGCCGTCGGGGTGGTAGTCGACGTCGTAGAACTTCGGCACGTAGACCCCGCCGGACTCGGCCAGCCGCATCAGCAGCCCGTCGCGCCCGCCGGGCGAGCCCTCGGCCTTCCACTCGCGGATGACCTCGGTGATCGCGATGGCGATCTGCTCCCCGTCGCCCAGCACGGCGGCGTCGAGGAAGTCGGCGATCGGCTCGGGATTGAACGCCGCGTGACCGCCGGCCAGGACGATCGGATCATCGTCGCCCCGCTCCGACGCCTCCAGCGGGATGCCCGCCAGATCCAGCGCGGTCAGCATGTTGGTGTAGCCGAGTTCGGTCGAGAAGGAGAGACCGAACACGTCGAACGCCCGTACCGGACGGTGCCCGTCGACCGTGAACTGAGGTACGCCCTCGACACGCATGAGCGCCTCCAGGTCGGGCCAGACCGCGTAGGTCCGCTCGGCCAGTGTCTCCGGCAGCTCGTTGAGGATCTCATAGAGAATCTGGACGCCCTGGTTGGGCAGACCGACCTCGTAGGCGTCCGGATACATCAACGCCCAGCGAACCGTGGTCTCGTCCCAATCCTTGACGGTCGAGTTGAGCTCACCTCCGACGTACTGGATCGGCTTCTGCACTCTGGGCAGGAGCGCTTCCAGGCGGGGAAACAGCGACTCGACAGACATGCCATCAAGAATATCCGCCTGGAGAGAGTGCCATAGGCAGTCACCCATGCGGGCGCTAGAAAGACTGCCGGCGCATGTGAATCGCCTGAAGCATCCCAAAAGCAATCATGTTGGCGAAGGTGGCGGTACCGCCGTAGGAGACGAACGGCAGGGGAAGACCGGTGATCGGCATGATCCCGACCGTCATCCCGATGTTGACGAACGACTGGAAGGCCAGCCAGCACACGATCGACCCGGCCACCAGCGTGCCGAACCGGTCCTCGCACTCCCGCGCGATCCGCACCCCCCGCAGCAGGATCACCCCGAGCAGCGCCACCACGGTGACCGAACCGAGGAAGCCGAACTCCTCCCCCGCCACCGTGAAGATGAAGTCGGTGTGCTGCTCGGGTACGAAGCGGCCGGTGGTCTGGCCGCCCCCGAACAGCCCCTTGCCGAACACCTCTCCCGACCCGATCGCGATCAACGACTGGGTGCTGTTGTAGCCGACCCCGCGCGGATCGCTGGCCGGGTTGAGGAACGCGGTGAACCGAGCGATCTGGTACGGCTCCAGGATGTCGAGGAACCACACGGCCGCCCCCGCGCCGAGCACCCCGAGGGTGAGCCCGCCGATCCAGCGCTTGCGGGCGCCGGCCACGACGATCGCACCCGCCGTGATCACCCCGATGACCATCGTGGTTCCCAGGTCGGGCTGGAGCATCACCAACCCCATGGTGAAGGTGGCCACCACCAGCGCGATCACGACGTCGAAGCTCCTCGGCCGGTCGGTGCCGCGGGCGGGCTGGGCCAGCAGCATGGCGAGCATCAACACCAGGCCGAGCTTGGCGAACTCCGAGGGCTGGAACGCGAAACCACCACCCAGCATGATCCACGAGTGTGCGCCGTTCACGGTGCTGCCGAGGGGTGTGATCACCAGAAGCAGCCCGATCAGCGTCACGCCGTACACCAGCGGCGCGAAGGTTCTCAGCGTCCGGTGGTCCAGCATCGCGGCCGTACCGGCCAGCACGGCTCCGATGACGAGGTTGAGGATGTGCTTCTTGACCAGTCCCGTGGAGCCGGCCGCCCATGTCCTGGTCGAAGACCAGACCAGCATCGTGCCGATCACTCCCAGGGCGGTTACGGCGACCAGCATCACCCCGTCCATCCGGCCCACCGCGGTGGCCGCCGCCACCGTCCTGCCGGCCAGGGACGCCCTCGGCGGTGCGGCCGCCGCCCGGTTCACGCCGCTCTCCTGGCGGACGTCACCGCCGACGCCGTCACGGACACCACCGCGGACGGTGTCACCGATGCCACAGCGGACCTCATCGCGCCACCGTCCCGTCTTTCGCGATCACCGGAAGCGCTCTTACCGGGCGCCCGCCCGGCAGAATCGGGGAGGCCTGCTTGCCGTCGGGCTTGAACCCGAAGATGCCCTCGTAGATCTTCCGCACCGCCGGAGCCGCGGTCTGGGCGCCCATCCCGCCCTGGGACACCATGGCGACGATCACGAACTGCGGCTTGTCCGTCGGGGCGAACGAGGCGAACCACGACGTGTCGGCCTTGCCGTAGACCTCGGCGGTGCCGGTCTTTCCGCCGACCTTGACCTTGTTCATGGGAAACCCGACAAAGGCCCCGGCCGCGGTGCCGTCGGAGGCGACCTCGCTCAGCGCCCCCTTGATGTAGGCCCGCTCCCGTGGTGAGAGCGGCAGCCTGCCCACCACCGGCACCTCGATCTCCTTGACCTTGGTGCCGTCGGGACGCACCAGCGCCCAGCCCAGCCGGGGGCTGCGCAGCCTGCCGTCCCCGACCAGCGCCGCGTAGGCCGCCGCCAGCTGCAGCGGCGTCACCAGCACGTCGCCCTGCCCGATGGAGAAGTTGGCGGCGTCACCGGGCCGCCACTGGTACCCCTCCAGGCAGTTCTCGTACGCCAACCGCTTGAGGAAGGCGGCCCTGCTGGGGCTGCTCCTGGCCACCTCCGGGTAGCCGGTCCTGGCCCGCTTGCAGTTGGTGTCCTTGGTCACCGACCAGAGCGCCTTCTTCCACGCCCGGTCAGGAATCCGGCCCGCCGACTCACCCGGCAGGTCGATGCCGGTGGGTCGGCCGAAACCGTAGGCGCGCGCCATGGCCGCCATCGGTTCCTTGGTCCTCCCCTTGGGATTGAGCCCGCCGTCGCGCAGCCACTGCTCGTAGGCCGCCCGGTAGAAGATCGTGTCGCAGGACTTCACCAGCGCCGTGTGCAGGGTGAGCGTTCCCAGCCCGATACCCCGGAAGTTGTTGAACGGCCGGTCGCCCACCATGAAGGACCCCGGGCAGTCGTACTGGCCGTGCAGCGGGTAGCCGTCCTTGAGCATCGCCGCCACCGACGACACCTTGAACGTCGAACCAGGCGCGAACTCGCCCTTGATGGCCCGGGAGACCAACGGCTTGCCCGCCTTGCCGGACAGCAGGCGCTGGTACTGCGCCTCGGAGATTCCCCCGGTCCAGATCGCCGGATCGTACGTCGGCGCGCTGGCCAGAGCGACGACCCTGCTCGTCTTCACATCCAGCACCACCGCCGCCGCGCCGTCCGCCGTGGGCGCGCCCTTCATCGCCTCGGCCAATGCCTTCTCCGCTGTGGCCTGCACCCTGGAGTCGATGCTGGTGATGAGCGTGTCGCCCGGCACCGGAGACACGTGCTGCTCCACCCCGATGACCTTGCCAAGCCGGTCGACCTGCACCCGCCGCATCCCCGGCGTCCCACGCAGCGACGCGTCGTAGACCGACTCCAGGCCGTCCCTGCCCACCAGGTCGACCCCGGAGAACGCCGCTCTGAGCCCGTCGCGCCTGTTCAGCTCCTCCTGCGTGATCGGCTGCAGGTAGCCGAGCGCCTGCGCTCCCGCGCTCCGGCTCGGATACTCCCGTACCGCCTGCACCTCGGCCGTGACCCCGGGGAACTCCTCCTGCCGTTCCAGGATCTGCAGGGCCTCGCGCGTGGTGACATCCGCGTCGATGGGGATCGGCTGGTACGGAGAGCCCGGCCAGCAGGGACGGGCGACCCCCGGCCCGCATGCCCTGATGCGCTCCCGTAGCTCGGCGGGGCGACGGCCGAGCACGGCGGCCAGCTTCTCGAGCACCTCCTTGCCGTTGCCCTCCATCCGGTTCAGGCGGGTGCGGTCGACCGAGACCACCAGCGTGGTCCGGTTTCGGACCAGCGGACGGCCCGTCGAGTCAAGGATCTGCCCGCGTACCGCGGGAACGACGACATCGCGCGTGCGCGTCTCGGTGGCGGCCACCACGTACTCCGGACCGCGCACCACCTGCACCTGCCAGAGCCGGACAGCGAGCAACGCCAGCATCGACACCACCAGCAACTGCACCACGACCAGCCGCCCCCGCATCAGGCCCATGCTCGCTCCTCCTCACCGCCGCTCACGTGCCCCCCAGCACGAGGTGCCTCACAAGCGGCTCCGCATGACGTATCCGAGCACCTGGACGGGGCGCGGCTCCGGCCCGCAGACGAGCCTTCGCACCACCCACACCACCGGCGACGCGGCAAGCAGGTTGTAGAGCACCGCCTGCGGCAGCGTGGTCGTGAGCATGGGCACGCCGGTCCGTGGGTCTCCCAGCAGGGCGCCGGTCGCCACCGCGATCACCGGACCGGCGACCGCGCAGGCCAGCGCCGCGAGCGGCCCCGCCCCCGGATGGCTCTCCACCGCGCGCCCCGCGATGAAGCCGACGAGGCAGAGCACCAGCGCGTGGTGCCCGAACAGGTGCGCGGCCGGCGGCAGCACATCGCTGAGAAGCCCGGCGGCGAAACCCATGGCCGCCCCCGCCGCCGCACCGCGGGCCAGCGCGTACCCCACCACGGCGAGCAGCACCAGATCCGGCGCGGCCTGCCCCGGCAGCGGCAGCCTGTTGACGACGGTCACCTGGAAAATCATGATTCCCAGGAGCAGCGCCACGAAGATCGCGTTGCGCCCCATCCCGTCAGACCCCCTCTCGCTGGAAGCGGGGAGGCGCCGCCTTTCGCGGGCCGGAGGGGAGCACCGCGTCACGCGGGTCCCGGCGCGGCGCCTGCACCACCACGCCGACCACGTCCAGCGCGGTGAGGTCGGCGTACGGCCGCGCGTACGCGATACGGGTCAGCTCACCCGGCGTGGCCTCCACCCGCTCCACCACCCCGATCGGCACCCCCGCCACGTACGGCGTGCCGCGCTGGGAACCGAAACTCACGATGCGGTGGCCGGGGATGATCGGCGCGGTCGAGTCGAGCAGCCGGAAGCGGACCAGGCGGCCGTTCTCCCCCACCCCGTGCACCACCCCGATCTCGTTACTTCCCTCCAGCCGGGCTCCGGCCGCCGAGGCGGGGTCGCTGAGCAGGACCACGGTCGAGGTGGACGCGCCCACGTGGATCACCCTGCCGACCAGGCCGTCGGCGTTCAGCACCGTCATCTCGGTGCGCACCCCGTCGGCGCGTCCCACGTCGAGCTCGACGGCCTCCTCGAACCCGGGAGCCCCGCGCCGAGCGATCACCTGGGTGGGCAGGATCTTGTATCCGCCGGTGCCCGAGACCCCGAGCAGCTTGCGCAGTTCCTCCGAACGCCCCCGGTCGAGGCTCTGCGCCACCAGGTCCCGCTTGAGCCGCTGGTTCTCCGCGAGCAACTCCTCGATCCGTCCACGCGCGGAAGGAGCCTCGGTCATCGTCTCGAAGAACTCGCCGACCGGCCGCACGATCCCCGACCCCACACTCTCCGCGGTGCCGAACAACGTCGTGCCGACCATGCGGAGCGGCCCGAACGGGGACTGCGCGGCCGAACGGTGGTCGATGGTCACGAGCACGAGCGCGGCGGCCAGCAGCAGCCCCAGGTTGACCCGTGCCCGGCGGGTGTCCTTCATCAGTGCCGCGGCTCGGGAACCAGGACCTGCTGCAGTGCGTCGAAGTCCTCGACGCACTTGCCCGTACCCAGCGCCACGGAATCGAGGGCGTTGTCGACGAGGTGGATCGGCATGCCGGTCTCGGCCTTCAGCCGCTCGTCCATGCCCTTGAGGAGCGCCCCGCCTCCGGTGAGGGCGATCCCCCGGTCCATGAGGTCTCCGGAGAGCTCCGGCGGGCACTTGTCAAGTGTGGTCTTGACCGCGTCGACGATCACGTTGAGCGGTTCCTCGATGGCCTTGCGGATCTCGGCCGCCGACACCACGATCGTCTTCGGCAGGCCGCTGACCAGGTCACGTCCCCTGATCTCGGCATGGCTCTCCTCCGGGAGCACACAGGCGGAGCCGATGGCCATCTTGATCTCCTCGGAGGTGCGCTCGCCGAGCATCAGCGAGTACTCCTTCTTCGCGAAGGCGATGATCGCCTGATCGAGCTCGTCACCGCCCACCCTGATCGACTGGCTGGTGACCACACCGCCCATCGAGATGATCGCCACCTCGGTGGTGCCGCCGCCTATGTCGACCACCATGTTGCCGGTGGGCTCGTGCACGGGGAGCCCGGCGCCGATCGCGGCGGCCATGGGCTCCTCAACGATGTAGACCCTGCGGGCGCCCGCCTGGTATCCGGCCTCCTTGACCGCCCGCTGCTCGACCCCGGTGATCCCGCTCGGCACGGCGATGATGATGCGCGGCTTGGCGAAATGGCGGCGCTTGTGCACCCGCTGGATGAAGTAGCGCAGCATGCGCTCGGTGACGTCGAAGTCGGCGATGACACCGTCCTTGAGCGGACGGATGGCGATGATGTTGCTCGGAGTGCGGCCTATCATCCGCTTGGCCTCGATGCCAACGGCCACGATCTTCCCAGTGATGCTGTTGATCGCTACGACGGACGGCTCGTTGAGCACGATTCCGCGCCCTCTGACATACACGAGGGTGTTCGCGGTGCCGAGGTCGACTGCCATGTCACGGCCCAAAAAAGCAAGATTGCTGCCCATGAGGAAGGCTGGCCTCCTTCCGTCAGGTCGTCGGCGAAAACTACGGAACGCACTCGAATCGTAACGTGACGCACCCACCCTTGAGCGCAATGAGCCGGCCTACCGCAGCAAAATCTTGGGTTAGCCAAATAGGTCGGGCCCCGCCCGGCCCGAGGACGGCGGGGGCCGCCAAAAACCAAAAAAGCGGGCGCCGAGAATCGAAACGGGGAGAAGATATTTTTATCCCATGCGGCGGGATAGGGAGAGGG
>NZ_JBEOZN010000089.1:0-42352 GCF_040298085.1 Streptosporangium sp. NPDC001681
TTACCTTTTTGTTATTGGGGCGCCCGCCACCACCGCCCCGGCGATCGAGGCGGGAATCCGGGGCGCGAAGAACATGCCGGACAGGATCATCGTGCGGGTGCCGCTGCGGGCGGCGGTCTCGGCCAGGGAGCGGGCCAGACGGGGCCGGAGCAGCGGCTCGCCTCCGGTGAGCATGACCAGCTCCGGCCGGTCCGCCGGGGTGAACGTCCCGGCGAACCGCTGGAAGATCTCCCCGGGGTGCTCCTCGGAGCCGGGCAGCGAGCCGGTCGAGCAGTGACCGCAGCGCAGCGGGCACCGCCGGGTGATCGCCATGAGCACCGCGGCGGCGGGTACCGGGCGCAGCGCCAGGATGTCCATCAGGTGCACGGGAGCACCTCCGGGGGGTCCCCGGCCAGCTCGCGCAGGAGCGCGGCCGCGGCGCGCACGGTGTGCAGGGCGCTGGTGCCGACGGCGGCCTGCTGCTCGCGCGTCGGCCGCAGGCCGTCGAGCATCCGGTCCAGGCCGTCACGGTGCCCCGGATCCAGCGCGGCGTGCCGCCACAGGGTGCGGAAGGCCGCCCGGGGGTACCCGGTGCCCCGTTCGAGATGTTCGAGCAGTGCGGGGGAGGGCGCCTCGCCCTCCAGCACCGCGACGTATCCGAGCAGCGCGACGGGGTGGTGGTGCAGCACCCAGTAGTACTGGGCCCCGACGAGTTCGGCCACCGACGGGGGCGGCGTGCGGCGCAGCAGTTCCTCCGCCGAGGGCTCGATCGAGGCCAGGTCCTCGCGCAGCCAGTCGTCGTGACAGGCCTCCTCGGCCGCGTGCCGGTCCAGGTACTCGCCCAGCTCCCCCTCGCCCAGCTCCACCGCCCTGGCCGACGCGGCCCGCAGCAGCGGTACCGAGGCTCTGATGACCATGTGCATCGCGCACAGGTAGTCGCGGTAGCGCCGTCGAGGACCGGGGGCGCGCCACAGCGTGCTCTCCGCGCTCCTGAGCGCGCGGCCGGCCAGGTCGATCTTCGCCCGCAGGATGGCGCTGGGGGGTGGCATCGGGCTCCCGTCGTCTGAACGAAGTGTCGGCTCGGCCGGTTGGATAACGGTTGAAACCCGGTATGGAAGTACCTGGTGCCGCGCCCTGCCAGGGGCGGTGCCATGCCTCAAACCGGATTCCAACCGCGATCAAGGCGCGCTTTAACCGGGGGCTCGCACACTGGGCGCCACGTGCCGAAGAGGGAGCCAGACATGGCGGACGTCGCGGTCGAGACCAGCGAACTGCGCAAGACCTACGTGAGCTCGTCCGGGGTGACCGAGGCGGTGGCCGGGCTCACCCTGCGAGTGGGCAGGGGGGAGCTGTTCGGCCTCCTCGGGCCCAACGGGGCGGGAAAGACGACGACGATCGGCATGCTCACCACCAGGATCGTGCCCACCGGTGGTGTGGCCAGGGTGGGGGGCGCGGACGTGGTGCGCGAGCCCATCGCGGTCAAACGCCACATCGGTGTCGTGGCCCAGTACAACAACCTCGACCGGCAGCTCACCGCGTGCGAGAACCTGGAGTTCCGCGGCCGGTACGCCGGGCTGCCCGCGAAGGAGGCCAGGCGGCGGGCGCTCGAGTTGCTGGAGCGGTTCGGCCTGGGTTCCCGCGCCACGGCCAGGATCACCGAGATGTCCGGCGGCCAGGCGCAGCGCGTCATGATCGCGCGGGCGCTGATGCACCGGCCGGACATCCTCTTCCTCGACGAGCCCACCTCGGGTCTGGACCCGCAGACCAGGGTGAACCTCTGGGACACCCTGCGGGAGATCCGCGCCGGGGGCCAGACGATCGTGCTGTCCACCCACTACATGGAGGAGGCCGAGGAGCTCTGCGACAGGATCGCGATCATCGACCGTGGAGCCGTGCTGGCCTGCGGGGAACTCGCCGAGCTCAAGACGGCGACCGGCCTGCGGACCGTGCTGACCCTCACCTACGACGGGGACCCGGAGAAGCTCGTCGAGCAGGCCCGGCGGCTGGCGGGGGTCGCGGACGCCGAGGTCTCGGAGAACCGGCTGCGCGTCTTCACCCTGGCGCCGGAGGGCATCCTCGCCGCCCTGGTGAGCGCGGGCCAGGACGCCGGGCTGGCGCTGGCCGACGTCCGGGTCGTCCGGCCCAGCCTCGAAACGGTGTTCCTCGCCCTGACCGGGCGGGAGTACCGGGATTGACCTCCTCCCCGCGGCATCGCGCCGCGCCCCCTCTCCCGGGGCCAGAGCCCGGGATCTCCCCGCTCAAGGAGATGCGATGACGGCATCGACCATCGCGCCGCCGGCCGCGTCACGCGGCTACGCGCGCACCTTCGGCGCGCTGCTCGCCAGGGACCTGCGGGTGCTGCGGCGGGACCTGCCCTCCTTCATGGCCCGCACCGTGGTCCAGCCCGTCCTGTTCATATTCGTGTTCGCCGTGGTCCTGCCGCGGATCGGGTACGGGGCGGGGCAGGGACTCTCCGAGGCCGGGCGCGCGGAGACGTTCGCCACGATCCTGGTCCCCGGCCTGGTCGCCTCAGGCATCGTGCTCCAGGGCATCTTCGCCGTGACGACCCCGCTGGTCATGGAGCTGTCCTACACCAAGGAGATCGACGACAGGGCGCTGGCCCCGATCCCGGTCTGGGCCGTCGGGGTCGAGAAGATCGTCGCGGGTGCGATCCAGGGGGTGATCGCGGCGGTGGTCGTCTTCCTCGCGGTGCTGTTCGTGCACGGCCCCGGCGAGGCCCCGAACATCGACTTCGGCCGCTGGCCGCTGCTGATCGCGGTGCTGGTGCTGTCGTCCCTGCTGACCGCCTGCCTGGGCCTGCTCATCGGCACGCTGCTCCCGCCCCAGCAGCTCAGCGCGCTGTTCGCGATCTTCATAGTCCCGCTCATGATGCTCGGCTGCGTGTACTACCCCTGGTCCGCCCTGGAGGCGCTGCCCTGGCTGCAGACCGCGGTTCTGGTCAATCCGCTGGTCTACGTGAGCGAGGCGCTGCGCGGCGCGCTGAGCCCCGCCGTCCCGCACATGCCGGAGGCGGTCGCGCTGGGCGTGCTCGCCGCCGGGACGCTCGCCACGGGCGCGCTGTCGCTGCGGTCGTTCGCGCGGCGTCTGGTGGGTTAGCGGTGGACGGAGATCTGCCCCGGCGATGGTCCGGCGACCCGGTCGGCCGCGACGCCGAGCTCGCCGGCCTGCGCGACCTGCTCGGCTCGGCGCGGCTCGTCACGCTCACCGGCGCGCCGGGGGTCGGCAAGACCCGGCTGGCGCACGCGTACGCCCATGCCCGGGCCGGCGCCTATCCCGGCGGGATCTGGTTTCGCGACCTGACCGCCGGTCTCGGTGATCTCACCGGCCTCGATGCTCTTGCCGTGGTCCCCGGCGACGGGCCCGCGCTGCTCGTGCTCGACACCTGCGAGCGCGTCGCCGACCGGTGCGCCGTGACCGTTCCGGAGTTGCTCGGCACCCACCCCGGGCTCCGTGTGCTGGCCACCAGCAGGGAGCCGCTGAGCGTTCCCGGCGAGGTGACCTACCGCCTTGCCCCGCTGGACGTGGCGCGGTCCGCCCGCCTGTTCGCCGAACGCGCCGCGGCGCAGGGACGGCCCGCCAGCCCGGAGACCGCCGAGGCGGTGGAGGAGATCTGCCGCCGCCTCGACGGCCTGCCGCTGGCCGTCGAGCTCGCCGCCGCGCGCTCGATCATGCTGTCGCCGGCGCAGATCGCCGAGCGGCTCGACGACCCGCTCCGGCTGCTGGCCGGGGGGAGCCGTACCGCCCACCCCAGGCACAGGTCGCTGGAGGCGGCGATCGGCTGGAGCCACGAGATGCTCCCCGGACGGGAGCGGCTGCTGCTGCGCAGGCTCGCGGTGTTCGAGGACGGCTTCGTCATCGACGACGTGGAGGGAGTCTGCGCGGGCGCGGGTATCAGGCCCGACGTCGTCGTCGACCTCCTGGCCAGGCTCGTGTCCAGGTCCCTCGTCGAGTGCGACACCGCGGGCACCGTGACCCGCTACCGGCTGCTGCGGGTCGTGCGCGCCTACGCGGGGCAGGAACTGCGCGCCGACGGCGAAGCCGAGACCGTGCGGGCGCGCCACGCCGAGTACTACGCGGCGCTGGCCGAGCGGGCGGCGGAGGCGCTCACCACGGGCGCCGCCACGCCGCACCTGGAACGCGTCGAGGCCGCCTACGCCAACGTGCGGGCGGTGCTGTGCTGGTGCGTCTCCGGCGGGCCCGCGACGGTCGGGGCCAGGCTGGCGAGCGCGCTGGAGACGTACTGGATCGTGCGGGGCCGCCCGCGCGAGGGGCGCGGCTGGCTCGCCTCGCTGGTCTCCGCCGGAGGGCTGGTCCACGGCGAGGTGCCGGCCGCCGCGGCGCTGAGCACCGCGGTGCTCTCCTGCGCCCTCGGTGAGTACGCCGACGCCGCGGACGCCTGCCGCCGGGCCCTGGCCATGTTCCGCGAGCTGGGAGACGAGGCCGGGCAGACCCGGGCCCTCGCGGTGCTGGCGGGCCTGCGGACGATGAGCGAGCCCGCCTCGGCCAGCCGCACCCTCACCGAACTCGCCGCCCAGGGCAGGGCACCGGCGGGCCACGCGTGGAACTGCGCGCCGCTCGTCCTGCTCGGGCACGCCCGCGTCGCCGCGGGGGACCTCACCGGGGCACGCGCGGCACTGGAGCGGTGCGTCGCCATCGGCCGCAGGCACGGCTCGGAACTGAGCCTGGAGATGGGTCTGCTGGCCATCGCGCAGGTGGCCGTCTACCAGGGCGCTTACGCGGAGGCGGAGAGCGCGCTCGGACAGAGCCTGGCCGCCGCCGAGCGGATGGGCGACGTCTGGGGAAGGGCCGCGGTGCTCAGGGGGCTGGGGGAGGTGGCCTCCTGCCGGGGGCGGTACGGCCAGGCGGGGGAGCGGCTCGCCGAGGCGGTCGAGATCGCGCGCTCCGCGGGCTCCCCGCCGCTGCTCGGTGACTGCCTCGACACGCTCGGCAGGATGCTGCTCGACATCGGCGAGTACGAGGCGGCCAGGGAGGTGTTCTCCGAGGTCGCCGAGGTGGGCGAGCGCACCGCCGCGCGGCTGGCGGCGATGGGGCTGGCCGGTCTCGGCGCGGCGATCCTGGGTGCGGGCGGTGCCGCCGCGGCCGCCGCGGCCCTCACCTTCGCCGAGGAGGCCATGGCGCGCGCACGCGAGACCGACGACCGGCCGCTCACCTGGCGGTGCCTGTTCACCCTCGGCCGCGTCACCCGGTGCGCCGACCCGGTACGTGCCGCCTCCGCGCACCACTCGGCGCTGCGGGCCGGTGCCGCCATGGGCCTGCGCGCCCAGACGGCCGACTCGTTGGAGGCCATGGCCGGGCTCGCGGCAGGGCACCACCGCCACGAGCACGCCGCCAGGCTCTTCGGCGCGGCCCAGTCGCTGCGCGACCGGCTGGGGCTGTCGCGTCCCCCGGCGATGGCGCCGCAGCACGAGGCGGACCTGGCCGGGGTGCGCGCGGCGCTGGGCGCCGACGCCTTCGCCGCCACGTGGGCCGAGGGCGCCGGGCTGGACGTCGGCCAGGCCGTCGTCTACGCGGGCAGGGGCCGGGGGCCGCGCGGGCGGGGGGTCGGCTGGGCCGCCCTGACCAGGGCCGAACGCCAGGTGGCCCTGCTGGCGTCCGGCGGGCTGACCAACCGCGAGATCGGCGCGAAGCTCTTCGTGTCGCCCCGCACGGTTCAGGCCCAGCTGTCCAGCGTGTTCGCCAAGCTCGGCCTGTCCTCGCGCAGGGATCTGGCCCGCGAGTACGACTCACGGGCCAGATCCCTGCGCGAGCAGGACTCACCCCTCCTCGCGCAGCGCGACGACCCCGGTGGCGCAGAGGATCCTGAAGGCCGCGTCGCATACCTCACGGGTCGGCTCGGTGGCTGAGCCGGCCCGCGTCTTGTCCCGCCACTCACCGACCGTGATCCCCACCGCGGCCGCCTCGAAGGCGGCCAGCAGCGGGCCGGTCAGCGGGTAGCCCACCGCGCCGCCCCGGGGGAACAGGTAGCCCTGGCGTTCGTGGGCGAGCGCGTCGAAGGTCAGCGTGAAGTCGCGCAGCAGCAGGTGGACGGGGTGGTCGGCCCAGTGCACGGCGTCCGGCGCGACGCCCGCGACGAGTGCGCCGTCGGCGAGCCCCGGTGGATCCTGCGCGGTCGTCGCCCGCTGGGCTCGGACCGCGGTGTCCCAGGCGAGCCCGTCGAGTAGCAGGCGGCGCACCCCGGGGGGCAGGTCCGCCTTCTCGATGAGGGGCGCGGGGTCGGTGCCGGAGCCCAGGTCCAGGCGCTCGGCCCAGTCCGCGACGTCGCAGTCCGCGACCGCGATCATGCAGCGCAGCAGGGTGGGCGCGATGTCCTGCAGCGCCTCGACCCGCCCGGCGAAGACCATCGCCCGCCGGTAGTCCTCGGTGCCGAAGCCGCGCGAGCTGACGACGAGCGGGGGCTGGAAGTCGAAGAACTCGATCCCGTACTGCTCGGCGTACTCGAAGAAGTCGGTCCCGGGGAAGGCCATCAGCGGTGCGAAGTGCACCTTCTCCACACCGCTCGCGTAGGCGAAGCGTACGCTGTCGCGGACCTTGTCGGCGTTGTCCCCCGGCATGCCGATGATGATGTCCGCGGCCAGGGCGTGGTTGTGGTGGCGGCGGATGAGGGAGGCGGCCTGGGCGAACCGCTGCCGGTCGAACCTGCGGGCCGCCAGTTGCAGGGTGTCGGCGTCGGACGACTGGATGCCCAGGGTGATCACGCGGCACCCGGCGCGGTTCATCGCCCGTACGTAGTCGAGGTCGACGTGTTTGACATCCGGGTAGACGTCCACCACCGTCCCCCGGTTGTGCTCGGCGACGATCTCGAAGATCTCCATGGCCCGGTGCCGCGAGATGCCCAGGTGGGCGTCGCACATCCGCAGGTAGGGGATGCCCCCGGCCAGCAGGTAGGTCAGCTCGCGCTCGATCCGCTCCATCGGGAACGCGCGGAGTTTCGGCGCGCTGTAGAGGCAGAACCTGCACTTCTGCCGGCATCCCCGGCCCGTTTCGTAGGCCAGGACCGCGCCGGGCCTGCGCCGCAGGATCGGCTCCAGGGGGAGCCTGTCGGCGGTGAAGACCAGCGGCAGCGCGCCCAGGTCGACGTCGGGCGGGTCGTCGTTGTGCACGGGCTCGCCGTCGACGCGCCGGGTGAGGCCCGCCACCGCGTCCAGGTCGCCGCCCCGCGCCAGCTGTTCCAGCAGGTCCGGGTACGCCTCCTCGGCCTCGCCGCGCAGCACCAGGTCCAGCCACGGGTACTCGCGCAGCAGGTGGGCGGCCATCCGCCGGGAGTTGGCCTGGGCGCCGCCCCACACGACGCGGCAGTCCGGCAGGTGCCGCTTGACGATGCGTCCCATCCGGGTGAACTCATCGTGGTTCCAGACGAACGCGGAGAAGGAGATCACATCCGGCCGGTAGTCGAACAGCCGCGCCATGAAGGCGTTGTAGTGCCCCAGGTAGTCCTCGGCCAGGTTGCCCACGTCCTCGTGGAACCAGACCCGGTGCTCGACCCGCGACGGGGGGAGGCGGTCGGCCACGGCCGCCCGGATCAGCTCCACCCCCAGCGAGAACCCGTCGTCGTTGGAGTAGACGAGCACGGCCTTCAGGGTCATGACGATCTCCCCGCTGTCGCTTTCGGCGTCACTGCCGACGTCACTTTCGGCCGTGCGGAGCGCAGTTCCTCGGCGAGCCTGTCGAAGGCGGCCGCCGCCCGCGCGTGCGCCTCCCGGTAGGCGACGGCCTCGATCGGCTCCTCGTCCAGCGCGCGTTCCACGATCCCGATGAGGTCCTCGCCGGTGTGCGCGTTCCAGTGGCGGTGCGCCATGCCCAGCTCGCCGGTGAGCTCGTGCAGCTTGCTCGTGCCGTTGCGGCGGCTCCAGAACGGGTCGACCGCCACGAACGGGGTGGCGCCGCGCAGCGCGAGGATCGCGCTGTGGTAGCGGGAGACGAGGACGAGGTCGCAGCGGGAAAGGGCCTCGGTGAGCTCCTCGGCTCCGGTGGAGGATCTCCGAAGGGGCACCTCCCGGATGTGGGCGCCCGGCACCGACCGGGCGAAC
This sequence comes from Streptosporangium sp. NPDC001681, assembly GCF_040298085.1. Taxonomy (NCBI): domain Bacteria; kingdom Bacillati; phylum Actinomycetota; class Actinomycetes; order Streptosporangiales; family Streptosporangiaceae; genus Streptosporangium; species Streptosporangium sp. NPDC001681. Next base: position 8,049 of record NZ_JBEOZN010000089.1, read on the forward strand.
CGGGCGCCGACCTCCTCGTCCCCGTAGATGTTGGGCACCGTGATGAACTCGATGTCGGCGAAGCCCGCCAGCTCGATCAGCGTCAGGCCCAGCTCCGTCACGAACCCCAGCGCGGCGGCCCGCTCCCCGGGACCCGTCGCCTCGGCCATGACCTGCTCCGGTGGCACGCACAGCGCGAGGTCCGCCGCGCCGTGCCCGGCGAGGTTGCGGGAGACGAGGTGGGTGACCAGCTGCGAGGTCACCCCCGGGGCGCCGACGGCGACGCCGATCAGCGGCCGGCGCCGCCCCGGGCGCGGCGGCCGGGGCAGCGGCTCCAGCGCGAAGGCGGGATCGGGGACGACGGTCGTGTCCGGCACGCCGGTCGCCTCGCCCATCCGCAGGGCGGCTCCCGCGCCGCGCACGGTCAGGTGGTCGATCCGCTCCCGGACCGCCCTCAGGTAGCCGCGCCAGTCGTCGCGCGCCGCCGCCGGGGTGTCGTCCTGCAGGCCCACACCGTGCCAGGCGACCCACACGCCGGGGTCGAACGCCCGAGGGTCGCCGCCCAGGCAGAACACCTGCATGATCGGGTGCCGGAACGGCGGGCCGCTCCACAGGCCACCCGCCATCACGACGGCGTCGAACGATCCCGCGCCGGGCCAGTTCCCCTCCCCGTCCACCCAGAGCGGTGCGGGCTGTGCCGCCGTGCTCCACGGGCAGAAGTGCCCGAAGACGGCACCCGGCAGGCGGCGGGAGAGCTCGGCCTCCGTCACCGCCGCCAGCAGCCGGTCGCCGACGTTGGGCAGGCTGCTCCCCGCCCAGATCGCGATCCGCCGGGACATCTCGCTCACCCGCCGATGGGGAACGGCTGGCGCAGGCCGAACTCTTCCCAGCCGCGGCGCTCGGCGTACTCGTTGTAGACCCCGCCGCACTGCGTCCGCAGTGGGCAGCCGTCGCAGGGCGGCCCGTACGAGCGCATCTGCTCGTCCATGAACGCGTCGTAGTCGTCCAGGACGTTGCCCTGGTACATCATCCGGATCGAGCGCGTGCCGTCCTCGATGGCCAGCGCCTCGTGCGGGGTGACCACGCAGAGCGGGAAGCCCTCCAGCGTCAGCCGCGCCGGTGAGGCGAGCATCATCTCGATCACCGGCAGCAGGTGCCTGCGGGTCTCGGCGACCGTGGGCGCCTGCATGTCGAGGGCGAAGAAGCCGCTGCCCACCGGGTGCAGGTTGGAGATGTTGACATGGTCGACCTCCAGCTCGACGCAGAGCCGGCAGATGTCCATCAGCCGGCCCATGTTGAGCCGGGTGATGACGGTGTTGGTCCGCACGGCGACGCCCGAACGCTTGGCGTTGCGGATGCCCTCGATCGTCTCGTCGAACCCGCCCGGCGTCTGGGTCAGGCAGTCCTGGATCACCGAGGTGGAGCCGTGCAGCGAGACCACGAACAGCTCGACCCCGGCCTCCGCGAGGCGCTGGGTGAACTCCGGGTCCTTCAGGCGGCGCGCGTTGGTCTGGATCTCCACGCGCGGGTACTCCAGCAGCCGGATCGTACGCAGCAGCTCGAACAGGCGCGGATGGATCGTCGGCTCCCCGCCGTGCAGGTTCACCGACGTGTACCCCTGCCCCGAGTTCTCGGCGAGGAAGCGGATCAGGTCGCCGTACTCCACGCTGTCGGACTTCGCCAGCGGCGACCCCACGACGCAGAAGCCGCACTTCTCGTTGCACAGGTCGGTCACGTGCATGCTCAGCTGTTTCATGTCCACCTCACACCAGGCCCAGGCGGCGCGCCGCCGAGGCGAAGACCTCGGGGGTGCCGGGATGATCGGTCAGCGTCTCCAGGTACGCGGCCCGCTCGCGCGCCAGGCCGTCCTGGACCCCCCGGTCGTACAGCACGCCGTGCAGCGCGGACAGCACGGCGGGCTCGTCGAGCAGCTCGGCGTGAGCGAAGGTCGATATGTAGGGATTTTTCGCCACGATGGGGTCGAGGAAGCTGTGGAACCCCAGCGGCCACATCCGGAACGGATACATGGGCAGGGTCCGCGACAGCCAGGAGCGCACGTCCTCCGACAGGCCGGACAGCTCCGCCTCGACCCGGTCGATGTCCGGTTTCTCCGGGACGTCGAACCGGTTGGTCAGCACCAGCCCGGGGATGTCGGACAGCACGGCCCTGGCCAGGGTGGTGGCGCCCAGGTTGAGCGTCAGCACCAGGTCGACCGAGCCCAGCAGCACGTTGAACCGGTGCGGCGAGCAGGCGGGGATGACGTGGGCGCGGTCGGCCAGGTCCGCCAGCACCGGCGGCACGCTGCCCACCAGCACGAAGCGGGCGCTGGGCGGCAGCTGCCGCAGGTAGTGCACGAGCAGTTCGGGAACCTGGTCGGCGATCCGGTCACCGTTCTCGTCGGCGTACCTGTCCTGCTGCCATCCGGCCACCGCGAGCAGCACCATCCGGTCCTCGGGCGCCATCCCGAAGGTCTCGCGCAGGTGGTGGCGGGTGCGGCGGCTGACCCGCTCGTTGCCCTCCCACAGGCGGAAGGGGTACGTCCGGGAGTCGGAGTCGAGGTGGCAGATCGGTACCGGGCGCAGGTGGGTGGGCATGTCCATGATCCGCCGGGCGACGCTCATCGCCTTGCCCTGGAAGACGTCCACCGCGAACTCGGTGTTGGCCCACTCCCAGATGTCGATCGGCATGATCGGCAGGCCGTACCGCTCGATGAACCACGGGTCGACGCCATAGCGCTTGGGGAACACGCCGCAGTAGGTGAAGTAGTCGGACAGCACGATCGCGTCCGGGCGGAAGTCGCGGACCGTCTCGTCCACCAGCAGCGTGGCGAAGGAGCCCATCGAGTTGTTCAGCACCAGGTACGGGAACCCGCTGCCACGCAGCAGCTTCTCCGACGTGGGCTCGACGATGAAGAAGCTCTCGATTCCGGCCCCCCTGAGCTGGCGGGCCAGCGACATGCCGATCAGCGTCTCGCCGTATCCGGCGCTGCTCATCGCGAAGAAGAGAAGCCTCACGGACCCACCGCCAGAAGTGAGGGGCCCTCCATGGACCGGCGGACGGCGAGCGGCGTCCCGACATCCTGGAACGCGCCGCCGGGGAACTCGACGGCGCGGACCCGCAGGCCGCTGCGGACCGCGAGGTCGAAGTAGTGGCCGAGCACCGGCTCACCGTTCCGGTGGCTGTCGTTCCGGGGGGCCTTTTCCCGGGTGTCCTGGAGCAGCCCCTCGTGCAGGAGCCTCGCGAAGGCGTCCCCCCAGATCGCCGCGCCCCAGGTGTTCATGACCGGCGGGTCGGCGGGCTTGTCGAACACCCGGTGCACCCGGTCTCCGCGCAGGATCACCGGGCCGAGGCGGTGCGCGTCCGGCGTGGGGAAGACCGCGAGCGCGAGGTCGGCCCCCGTCTCCTCGTAGAGGTGGCGCAATCGGGTCAGCGCGTCGGGCGGGGTGAAGACCGTGTCGGGCATGACGAACACGACGTCGCGCCCCCTGGTCCATCCCCGGGCCAGGTCGAGCGCGCAGGCCAGGCCGCGCGCCTCCTCCTGGAGGAGGTAGGCGATGTCGACGCCGAGGTGGCGCCCGTCCCCGAGATAGGCGACCACCTCCAGCTTCCACGGAGCCACCACCACGATCGCGCTGCCGACCCCCGCACCGGCCAGCGACTCCAGCGCGTACTCGGCGACGGGACGTAGCCGGGCGCCTCCCTCGGCCTGCTCGTACACGATGGGCAGCAGTTCCTTGGGGTAGCGCAGCGGGGCCATCCGGGTGCCCCGGCCTGCGGCGGGTACGAGTCCGACGAAGTCCGTGCTCGTCAAGTGCCACTCCTTACTGGTTGGGGAGCGTCGGGCGCGGGCCGCGGTTCGGCAGGTCGCTCGCCGAACCGGACCAGCCGGATGGCGTCGATCAGCTCGCGCTGGAACGGGTCGGCCGCGATCTCACGCAGCCGGGCCCGCCCGTCGAGTGAGCGGAGCATCTTGTAGCAGAGGTCGCAGCCGTTGGTGAAGGTCGCTCCCTTGAACAGCCCGCGCACCGCGGGGGAGGAGGCCACCATGCGTGCCACGCCCTGCGGCCCGTACACCCGCAGGAACTGGTATTCGTAGTTGCGGTCGGCGTCGGCGAGGATCTCCTGGAACGACTTCTCGTGCAGGTTGCCCATGAAGTAGGCCAGGTCGGAGAGCGTGACGTAGGCCCCGGCCTTGCCGATGTGGCAGGCGGACAGGTCGCCGTTCGGGTTGATCAGCGGGGTCTCCAGGTAGCACGAGGCCGAGAAGTGCTCGGGATCGGGGGGCAGGCCCACCTGGTGCGCGGTCTTGATGAACGGGGTGGGGATCACCCGGTCCACATGCACCCGTACCCGGTCCTCGAAGCGCCGGTACAGCCTGCGGATCTGCTCCTCCTCGTGGTCCTCGGCGATGGTGATGCAGAGGCTGATCTCGGGGATCTCCCTGGCGATCGCCCCCTCGATCACGTTGACCACGTGCTGGGTGGGGACGCGTTCCTGGTGGTAGACGTCGGTGCTCAGAAAGAGCCGGGTGAGGCCCGGCAGCTGCCCGAGGATCTTGTCCACCGTCGCGGCCGAGCGGCCCCAGAAGCTGCTGGTGAACACCGAGATCCGCGGCCTGCCGGGGTGGCCGGCGGCGGCCCCGACCCCGGATCTGAGCATCCGGAATCGCTGGAAGGGCTCGCCGCCGGTGAAGATGATCTCCGGGATGCCGCTGTCGCACGCCTGTGCCACCCAGCGCCCGATCTCGTCCGCGGTCGGCTGGCGGTCCCGCGTGGAGCCGGTGAAGCCGCAGTGCCGGCAGCCCACGGTGCAGATCTCGGTGACGCTGACCAGTATCGAGTTGAAGTGCACGACACCCCCAGAGGCGTTTAGTAGTAGCCGCCGCCGCCGGGTTCCTTGACGGGGACCGTGTGCGCCTGGACTGCGGGCTTGAGCAGGCCGGCGCCGGCCAGCTCCTTGATCTGGTCGATGTGGTCGGCGCCGAGGTTGTACTCGGTGGCGACCGACTCGGGGTCACTGAGCAGCTGCTCGGCGAACCCGGGGTCGGATGCGGCGCGCTGCACGAGATCGCGAACGCGTGGAGACGACTCGCTCATTGGTCCCTCCCATGGGACGGGGTTTCGTGGGCCGGTCGGGCTTCCCACGCGATCAAGGTATGAATCCGGCGGTCCCCGAACCACCGCCTGGCAGGCGTATTCCGGGGCCGTCAGGAGGCGGAGGGCGCACCTCGGACCGGCTGCCCGGCCGCGCGCGATGGCCTATGCGCCCGGCGCGGTGGCCTAGATCCTCACCGGTGTGGCGTAACCGGCGCGCGGCGCGGGTGGGGGCGGCCACCGCGGCGCGAGGCGGCGTACCGTCGGGGGCATGCTCAGGTTCGCCGAGCTCGACGCCCTGCGGCGGCAACGCGGAAGGTCGGCCCTGCTCCTCATCACCGACCGGTGCCCGGTCGGCTGCGCGCACTGCTCGGTCGACTCCCGCCCGGACGGCCCGCGCGTCACCGACCGCGCCCTCTTCGCGGAGATCGTCGAAGGGCTCTGCGAAGACGAGGCGCTGCGGGTCGTCGGCGTCTCCGGCGGGGAACCGTTCGTGGAGCGGCGCGCCCTCGCCCACGCGGCCCGGCGGATCCACGCCTCGGGCAAGGCGCTGGTCCCCTACACCAGCGGCTACTGGGGCGCGGGCGGCGATCCCCCCGGATGGATCCGGTCCGTGCTGCGCCTGTCGGCCTGCGTCGTACTGGGCGTCGACGCCCACCACCCGAGCCCGCGCGCCGCCGTGACCGCCGCCGCCCGCGCCGTCGCCGCCGAGGGCGCGTGGCTGGTGGCGCAGGTGCTGGACGACCCCGCCCAGATCGAGGCGGCCCGGGACCTCCTCTCCGGCGCGCTGGGGGACGGCTGGCGCGATCTCGCCGAGATCCACCCGGTCCCGCCGCTGCCGTACGGCCGCGCCCGCGGCCTGTTCCCCGAGGCCCGTCGCGTGCCCGGCGCGCGGCTGGGCCGGTGCGCGATCGCGCACACCCCGACGGTCCGCTACGACGGGCGGATCTCGGCCTGCTGCGACGAGAACGTCATCATGGGGGCCGGCCCGCCCGACCTGCACCGCGTGGCCCGCGACCGCGCCGGTGTGCGCCGGGCACTGGCCGATCTCGCCGCCGACCCGTTCCTCGCGGTCCTCGGCTCCCTGGGTACGGAGGCGCTGACCGCCCTGCCCCGCTACCGTGACCTCGCGGAGCGGGAGTTCTCCGGCATCTGCGGGATCTGCCGCCACATGCTGAGACGCGCCGCGGGCGAGCGCGACGCCCTCCTGCACGCGCTGGCGCTTCTTTCGCCGCCCGGGGAGGCGGACCCCCTGGGGTGAGCCCGCCTCTCCGCGAGGGGCGGAGGGCGGGCTCCGGGCGCACCGTCAGCCGAACGCTGTCAGCCGAACAGGGCCCGGCGCAGCGCGACCACCCGCTCGGCGGAGGCACGGCGGCTGATCTCCGCCTGCGGGAGCATCCCGTCGAAGCCGTGGAAGGCACCCGGGTAGAGATGGAACTCGGTGGAGACACCCGCCTGAACCAGCCGCAGGGCGTAGTCGACGCACTCGTCCCTGAAGACCTCCAGCTCACCGACGTCGACGTACGCCGGGGGCAGGCCCGACAGGTCGGCCGCCCTGGCCGGGGCCGCGTACGGGGAGACGTCCTCGCCGCCTGCCCGCTCACCCAGCAGGGCCTTCCAGCCCAGGAGGTTCGCCGCCCGGTTCCACACGATCGCCTCGGTGAACTCCAGGCTGGACGGGGTGGTGTTGCGGTCGTCCAGCATCGGGCAGATCAGCAGCTGGAACGCCAGGGCCGGGCCGCCCCGGTCGCGGGCGAGCAGTACGGTTCCCGCGGCCAGACCGCCTCCGGCGCTGATCCCGCCCACCGCGATGCGATCCGGGTCCACCCCCAGTTCGGCGGCGTTCTTGGCGGTCCACACCAGGCCCGCGTAGCAGTCCTCGACCGGCGCCGGGTCCGGGTGCTCGGGAGCCAGGCGGTAGTCGACCGAGACGATCACGCATCCCAGTTCGGCGACGTAGTCGTTGAGGCGTGCGTCCTCCATCTCGACCCCGCCGAGGATCATCCCGCCGCCGTGGATCCAGTACAGGCAGGGAACGGCTTCCCGCCGCCCGGCCGGACGGTAGATCCGTAGCCGGATGTCGGGGTCGCCGTCCGGACCCGGCACCGTCCGGTCCTCGATCGTGACCCGCTCGTCCGGCGCGAGCGGAGCCATCGCGGCGCGCGCCGCGCTCAGCTGGAGGCGGATGCCGGGCAGGTCCTCCAGCCGTAGGGCACCGAGGTCCGCGACCGGCAGGGGGGTCGCCTCAAGGGCGGCAGCCAGTCCGGGATCAAGGTTCGGATGAAATGCCATGTCACTCCCATGGGATCGGTCCATTCCGTCGATCATGCGTGAACCCGCACCCCTCCACAACCGCGACATGGCTGGGATGAGGGCACCGCCGACCGCCCCTCGGCACGACGAGAAGGACCCAGCCGGCTCGGGGCCACGTGTGAGGGGGGAGAGGTGAATTCCGCGCCGATCGCGGAAGCCGCCACCGGAAATGAATCCCGATAAAAATCATTGGCGCCGGGGGCCGGCTTTGCCCTTCAATGAACAAAGGCAGGGGCGCCCGCTCCGGCTCAGGGAAAGGAGTGGCCGTGAACCACGGTGCATCGCCGGTGTGGCAGCTGAAGCTCCTCGCGTCTTCCCTGTTCAACAGCCTCGGTCAGGTCCCAGGACGGTCAGGCGGATAACCCCCGAAAGGGAAACCGCCGAGCCGCCAGAGACCCCGTCGCAGGCGGCTTCTTCATTTCCTCGGCCGGGTACGACCGCTTTCGCGGCGGTAACCGGACGGCTGATTTCCGAGATGGACAACTCCACAGTGCAGCACGTTGAACGCGAATTCGTTCGGGCTCCCCTTCCGGAGGGCGCGAAAGGATTCACCCCCGGGAGATTCCGGGGAGACACGCCGCAGAGGCCGAACCGGTAAGGCAGCCGGCTTCCACCCGGCAGGACGGGGTTCGAGTCCCCGCTGCGGCTCCGCCCTGAAAGAAGAGGGCCATGGGACTGAGACTCGGCGAGGGGAGTGGCGACCCCCGCCCGGTCGGCAGGCCCGCAGCGCGTCCGGTACGGCCCACGCCAACCGGCCCGGACGCGTGACGGAACGTAGCTCAGCAGGAGGAGCATCCGGCCAGGGACCGGAAGGCCGCAGGTTCGACTCCTGCCGTTCCGACGACACCGTGTCACCGCGACACGGGCGATACGGAGCCGTGGTGACCGTCGCCGGGAGGCGGGCACACGGCAACGCAGCACCGAACACGGCACCACCGGCGCGCCGCCCGGCGCGCCCGGCCGCTCTGGCCCAACGGCAGAGGCGCCGCGCTCAGGACGCGGATGTTCGGGGTTCGAATCCCCGGGGGGACTTGAACCGTTCGCCCATCTCCTGAGCAGGGTCGACGCCCCGTGGCTGGACATCTCATGCCCGGAATGAGCGCGCAAGGGGGCGGCTCCCGGACTCAACTCGACAAAATCGGGTCTGGCAGCGCGGCACACGCCCATGCCGGGCAACCCCAGCAGGCGATTTCCGCTGTGCCCGGGACAGGGGTAGCACGGCGGCCGATGCTCGGCGGCTGTACCACCGAAACCCGGCCCGTGACTCAGCAACCTGATCGATTCAGGAGTGAGGCCATGCGCCGCCCGTCGTCGCCACCGATAGCCGGGGCGATGTTGGTCGAAACGGTCCCGGTTGAGCGTACCCAGCGAGATCGGGCTGGGGACCGGGTCATCCTCGGCTTTGCTGTGGCTGTCCTGCTGGCGGTCGCCGGCGCGGCCGCGTCTCGTACCACCACTTCTACGGTCTGGCGCTGGATCTCAGTGAGTGTCACGCCCATGGCGATCACCTAGCGCCCCCGCTGATCGCGCCTCAAGTAGACTGCGTCAACGAGTGACGACACGGGCCGTTAAGGATTGTGACGCATCGCATGCTCGACATGGAGAAACTGATGATGCTGCGGGCGGTCGCCGCAGCGGGGTCCATCGCGGCGGCCGCACGGGAATTGCGTTACACGCGTTCGGCCGCGTCGCAGCAGATGGCGGCATTGGAACGACTGGCGGGGATACCGCTTCTGGTGCGTGCGGGGAACCGCATCAGCCTCACTCCCGTGGCATGGCAGCTCGTTGAACACACCGAGCGGATCCTCGTCGAGTTGCGCGCGGCGGAGACGACGCTGCACCGGGAGGCCGGTGAGGCCGCTGGGCTGCTGAGGGTCGGCGTGCCTTTCCGCGAGGGGCCGGCCATCATGAGCAGCGCACTGACCCAGTCACGGCAACAGTTCCCCAAGCTCGAGATCAGGCTCGCCGCGACAACAGACGAAGCCGCGGCGGAGGAGGTGCGGCTCGGCCGGCTGGACATGGTCATCCTGTCCCGGTACGGCGCCGCGACTCCGCACAGCCAGCCCGGACTCCGTGAGTGGGTTCTCGGTAGTGATCCGTTACGGCTGTGCGTCCCGGTCGGTCATCGGCTGTCGGGTGAGCGGAGTTGCGCCCTCGACGATCTGCGCGACGAGCCATGGGTCATCAGTCCGACCAGCACGCTTGGACGCCTCACCACGACGTTGTGCATCGCTGGCGGCTTCCAGCCGAAGATCGTCGCGACGGTGGACGACGTGGCGACCGCTCTCGGCCTGGTTGGCATCGGCTGGGGCGTGACCATCGCCCCGGATCTCACGCCAGCGGGTCCGGAGGCGTCGGTGCAACGCATCAGCCTCATCGGGGTCGACGTCGTCCGGCACAGCGTCCTCGTCGTGCGCGACGGTGAACAGCTTTCGCCCGGGATCGCGGCCGTCGTGTCCGCCGTACATGCCGTCAACGCTGCGTTGCGACTCGCCCAGGCGGCCCGCCCGACCTGACGTCTCGGCGGATCGCCGGAGGTGTTCGTGACCTCCGCTGCGGGGAGCCGGGTGACGCGCCTGGTCTTGGTCATGGGTGGCGGTCCAGCGAAGTGAGCGCGCTGGGCAGCGCCAGATCTGACGCTACACCGCCCCGGACGGCCTGCTTCCGGCTCGGCTGGACCGGCTGCGGTTCCGGGCCGGCAGCAGCGGCAGGGTCCGCGGCGCGACCAACGTGGACAGAACGACCACGCTCGTGGAGCGCCGGATGACCGACCGGTTCAGCTCCAGCAGCAGCTGCAGCTGCAGTTCCAGGTTCGACGCCGAGGCCAGGCGGCAGACGACGTCACCGGCCCCGGTGGTTGCATATGCCTCGATCACGCCCGGCAGGCTGAGCAACAGGTCGCAAACCTCTTCGAGGCGGCCCTGCGTGATCTCGAGCGTTGCCAGCGCCTGCACGGGACATCCAGCGGCCACGACGTCGACCTGCGGCACGTACCCCATGATGACGTCGGCAGCATCTTGTCCGGCGCGAACCCAAGCCACGGCTATGTGGACAGAGCCACATAGCGGCCCCAGCCGGTCGGCATGGCCTCGGCGCCCGGCCGTGATCAATGAACGCCCGGCTCCTCGGCTGGCGTACGGGTCAGTCGAAGATCCCGGGGAGCGCCGCGGCTGAGTCCGCGAAGCGCGGAGACCGGCGATCCGCTGTGCGTGGCGCCAGTTTCGCTAACGGTGGGGGAGCCGGATGGTAACGGTGACTTACTTGCCTTGGTCGCAACCCGGATGTCCAATTATCAGATAACAGTCGGCGACGATGTCGGAGGTTGATGTTACCTTTCTCAGCGCTGCGGCTGCCGGATGACCGCAGCACACGAGAATCCGAACTGATAAGGCTGTTCACCACTACATCTCCGGTCCGGAATGATCGGCCGTCATCTCACCCTGTCCTTCGCCTCGCGCACTTGTGACACTCCTTTGCTCGTCGCAGCCGGGGCCGATTTCGCGCCGTACTTTGGGGATGTCCTGTAAAGATAAAGGAGTACCTGATGATCCGCAGGATTGTTGAGTTCTTCCGTCGGCGTCGCCGCAGTAAGCGTCGTGACGACGGCTCTATTTACCCGATGTTCTGATCGGGAGCTTCCCATGACGAGTACTGTGACGGCGCCACGGATCGACGTGCGGGCTCTTTACCTGCGGGCGCTTGACCCGGAAGGTCCGCTGCCGTTGGGCGGCGCGGAGGCGCGGTTGATCGACGAGGCGCTCGCGGCGGTGCCGTCTGCGCCGTTGTCGGGATCGCTTGACGTGCTGGTCGGTGATGCCGGTCGGTGGAGTTCGGCGGAAGCCGCGCGTTTTCGGGTCGAGTTACCGGATGTCGATGTCGCGCGGGTTCTGCTGAATTCGGCGCCTCTCGCCTTGGCCGGTGGCGCTTGGCTGCAGTGGATGTCGAGTTCGGCCAATGGTGATACGGAGCTTGCCTTGCAGGTTCTCGCGCTTTATGCCACTGACATCGGAGTCGGTTCGCCGCATGCCGACCGGGGGAACGTTTATCGGGCGTTGCTGGCGCGGCGGCGTGTCGCGGTGGAGTCCAGTCCGCTGCGGTTGGTGGCCAATGAGCAGGTGGAAACTTTCAGTTTCCGGCTTCCTGCATTGTTGCTGGCGATGAGTCGGCTTCCCGGGCGGTATTTCGCGGAGTTGCTTGGTGCCGATGTCCTCTTGCGCGCGGTGGGCTGGTTGCCACCTCTGGCGGCGCTGCCGCCCGCGACGTTCGATGACACCGTACCCGGTGATCTCGACCTGGGCGGTCGGCGACCGGGTGAACAGGTGAGTGCCCTGGATCGCTCGGTGAACGCGGCGAAGACGTTGCTGGCGAACGATGAAACAGGCGAAGAGACGACGCGTCGCCTCCTGCTCGGGTTCGGCTGGGCGGCGCATGAGCTGCGGCAGTGGTGTGCTCGGTTGCGGGGTGAGATGAAGCTCGCGCGACATCCTGACTATGACGTCTGGCGCTTGTTGTTCTCCCGAGCTCGCCAGGCGGCTGTCTATCACGGCCAGTACATGCTGGAAGGACGACCGCTCGCGGAGTGGTTCGCCGATATCGATGCGGGTCCTGCGGCTTTTCTCGACGCGCTGGCCGGCAGCGGTCTGGTCCGGCCCGGCCATCCTGACCGCAGCCCGCTCCTGCGTGGGCTGATCGGCGAGAAGGGGCCGATGTTCCGGGTGTTCACCGAGGACGAGCTGGCGGTGTTGCGCCGGTGGATCGCTCAGTTGCCGACGGAGGAATGCGGCTCGGATGACCGCGAGGATCTCCATGTGGCCCAGCGGAACTGGTTCCGGACCGGCGCGAAGCGGCAAGCGGTTCTGCCCGCCGCCGGACCTCAGGCCGGTGAGGTCGAGCCGACCACGTTGCGGGACGCCTATCATGCGCTGCTCACCCGTACCGACACTCCCGGGTTGCGTCGGTACGCCTACGTCTACGCGACCCGGTGGCTCACGCGGAGCCGGTTCGGGCTGAACCAGGCGTCGCGGCAGCTGCCGGTGCGCTGGGATCAGGAGAGTGGGCTCCGCGGCTGGCTGGAGGATCAGCACGATCGTCACAGTGAGCAGGTGAGTCAGGCGGAGGACGGCCTGCCGACGCGTGAGCAGCTGATCCGGTCGACCTTGCAGCTCGCGCCGCTGATCATGATCGATGGGGGGTGGTTGCAGGGGTTCACCGATTACCGGCTCGCTTCGTCGGAGGCCGGCCAGTTCCTTTTCCGTACGTATTGGGATGAACTGGGCAATGGTGACATCGATCTGAACCACCCGCGGATTTACCGGGCGTTGCTGGCCGAGATGGGATATGACCTGCCGGACACCGCCTCGCCGGAGTTCGCGGCGTGGCCGGGGTTCGATGACCGGTCCTTCGCGCTGCCGGTCTACTGGCTCAGCATCGCGCGGTTCCCCCGGACGTTTCACCCGGAGATTCTCGGGCTCAACCTGGCGATGGAGTTGTCCGGCGTCGGTGGGAGCTACCGCACCGCACGCACCGCGCTGCGCGAGTACGGGTTCAGTACCCAGTTCGTGGATCTGCACAACACGATCGACAACGTCGCCACGGGACACTCGGCGTGGGCGTCCGACGCGATCGACTGCTACCTGGCGGACATGCCGTCCGGCGGCGATCAGGGCCAGCTGGGTCAGGTGTGGGAGCGGATCAGGCTGGGATATCGCTCGTTGAATCCGCCCGAGGGCCGGGGTGTGGAGATCTACACGACGGCCCGGTCAGTCCTTGCGACGGTCGGCCGGCGCAAGCAGCCTCGGAAAGGTGGTGCCCGGTGACAAAAACGGTTCTCGGCCTGTCGGCCTACTATCACGACAGCGCGGCGGCATTGGTCCGCGGCGGTGACATCGTCGCAGCCGCCCAGGAAGAACGCTTCAGCCGCACGAGGCATGATCCCGGCTTCCCGGCCGGAGCGGTGTCCTACTGCTTGGACGAAGCCGGAGTGCGCCTCAACGATCTGGACTCGGTCGCCTACTATGAGCAGCCGAAGCTGAAGTTCCGGCGAGTGCTGGCGACGTATGCCGCTTCGGCTCCGCACGGGTGGGCTTCGTTCCGTCGGGTCCTTCCCGAGTGGCTCGGCTGGAAGTACCGCACGACGGAGACTGTCCAGGCCCGGCTGGCCGACCTTGGCCGGGGCTCGCCGCCCGGGGTTGTCTGTTTTGGTCATCACGAGACGCACGCGGCCTCCGCGTTCCTGCCCAGCCCGTATCAGTCCGCTGCGGTGCTGACGGTCGACGGGGTCGGTGAATGGACGACCACTTCCTTGTGGCATGGCCGCGAGGATCAGCTGACCCAGGTGGCGGAGTTGAACTTCCCGCACTCGCTGGGGATGCTGTATTCGGCGTTCACGTACTTCTGCGGGTTCAAGGTCGACTCCGGTGAGTACAAGCTCATGGGTCTGGCGCCTTACGGGCAGCCTGTGTTCGCTCCGCTGGTCCGCGAGAAGCTGGTCGATGTGAAGGCGGACGGGTCCTTCCGTCTCGACACCCGCTATTTCGAGTTCCTGCGCGGTCAAGTGATGACCGGTCGTGCGTTCGAGCAATTGTTCGGCGGACCTCGGCGGCTGCCGGAGGCCCGGCTGACTCAGCGGGAGTTCGATCTGGCCGCGTCGGTCCAGTCGGTCGCCGAGGAGATCATGCTGAATCTCGCCGCTACCGCCCGCGAGATGACCGGGGAGGCGAATCTCTGTCTGGCCGGGGGCGTCGCGTTGAACTGCGTGGCCAACGGCAAGATCGCCAGCAGCGGGCTGTTCGACGAGATCTGGGTGCAGCCCGCCGCCGGCGACGCGGGTGGAGCGCTGGGGGCCGCTCTGCTCGCGGCACGGCACGACGGCGGGCGTGCCCATGTGACACAGGGGCGGGACGCGATGCGAGGTTCGCTGCTCGGCCCCGCGTACGCCACGGAAGACATCCAGCGTTTTCTCGACAGCGGCGGGTATCCCTACACCCGCCTCGACGAGCGTGACCTGACCGCCAGGGTGGCAGCGGAACTGGCGTCGGGAAAGATCGTCGGGTGGTTCTCGGGCCGGATGGAGTTCGGTCCCCGGGCGCTCGGGGCGCGGTCCATCCTCGGCGACGCGCGTGACCCGGAGATGCAGTCGAAGATGAACCTGAAGATCAAATTCCGTGAGTCGTTCCGGCCGTTCGCCCCGGTGGTGCTGGCCGAAGACGCCAAGGAGTACTTCGATCTGGGGCAGCCCAGCCCGTACATGCTGATTGTCGCCCCGGTGGCACAGCAGCAACGACTGGAACCGGGCGAGGACGAGAAGGCGGACAGCGAAAGCGCTGATCTCACCACACGGCTCAAGGTGACGCGAAGCAGGATCCCGGCGGTCACCCACGTCGACCATTCAGCGCGGGTCCAGACCGTCGACGGCGAAAGCAATCCGCTCCTGCACCGGCTGCTGAGCGACTTCAAATCCGCGACCGGCAGCTCGGTGCTGGTCAACACCTCGTTCAACGTACGCGGCGAACCCATCGTGGCCTCTCCTGAGGACGCTTACCGCTGCTTCATGCGGACCGAGATCGACCTGCTCGTGCTCGGCAACTTCCTGCTGGCCCGCACCGCGCAACCACGCTGGCACGAAGAAGACGACTGGCGACGCGAGATCCCGCTCGACTGATGCCCCGGTGAGGAGACGATGATGGCTTGGCTGCGCAGCAGTGTTCTGACGGCTCTTTTGTTCGTGCTCTACATAGGGGTCTTCCTGCCCTGGGGCCTCGTGACCCGCGTGGTGCGAGACCCGCTGCACCGCCGGCTCGACCGGACGGCCGTCACCTACTGGACGGTCATCGCGACATCCCCAAGGGGGGATTGAGCTGACTCCAGCGGTGATCACACAGTTTTCCGATCAATAGCCAAAACCGCCGAACAAGCCTGAAAACGAGTAAGAATTCTGCTGGAATTCCTACTTTGTTGAGCCGCAGATCTTGTCGTAAGGAGATCAGGTGGACCGTTACGCTGAATTAGTGCCACAGATGGCGCAGTACGAGAAGTACGCGAAGGGCGGAATACCCTGGCTACCGTACATCATGTATTTCAACGCGCTGAACTACAGTTCTCCGGTGATCAACACCGACTCGGGCGGCTTCCGTATCTCCCGGAGCGGCATGAAACGGTACTCACTGCAGGAAAATCTGCCCCCTGGTCCGGTCAGTCTCGTCATGGGCGGTTCTTCCGCCTTCGGCTTCGGTGCCACGTGCGATCAGAAGACTCTGGCCTCCCTGCTGTCGGAGAACAACACCGGGACACCGTGGTTGAACCTTGCTGCGCCTGCGTTCAATTCGACCCAGGAGGTCGTACTTTTCCTCCTGAACCGGCACCTGCTGCCGGAGGTTCGCGACATCGTCGTCTACGGGGGTCTCAATAATCTCGTCGTCGCCGGGCTTCCCGGGGCGGCCGAAAACTACGGCCAGTTCTTCTTCTCTGGTGAGTTCTTCGGCCATTTCAACGGCCAGGAGGTCGCCAGGACGGACGTCTCGCACATTCCCGGCCGAGACTCCACCAGCCAGAACCCCCTGTCTCGCATCGCACGGTTGCTCCGGCCGCAGAGCAAGAAGGCCGGGGACGCACCCAGTGGGCCCAGTGCGGAGGAAAGAGTCGAGATCGCCACTCGTCTCCTCTTGAAGGATCTCGACCGTCTGCTCGAACTGGCGGAGCCAACGGGTGCTCGTGTGCATTTCGTTCTGCAGCCCACACTTTCCTGGACCGGGAAGAAGCGCTCAGCCGAGGAGGCCGCCCTTCTAGAGGACGACACAGGGATGTGGGCGCAGATGTGGGCCGGCTTTCAACCCGTGTTCGCGGAAGCCGTCTACACCGAACACGCGCAGCGGGTAGAAGAGATATGCAAGACCCGCGGCGTCTCGTTCCTGGACATGAACAAGTCCCTGTTGCTCTCCGTCAACTCCGACGATTGGCTTTTCGTCGACCCGGTGCACCTCAACGACACCGGAACGGAAGCGGTGAGCGAGATCCTCAAACGAGAATTCAATCTTCACTGACCAAGCGGACAGCAAGAAGTATCCCTCATGTTTCGAAAGATCGTCGACTTTCTGCGCGGGCGGCACCGCAAGCGCCGGAGCGACGGCCATGTGCTGGCTGAAAAAAGAGGGGAATCGTGCCTCGTCGGCTCGCGTCATCGGAAGCACGGCATTTCTCTCCAGAACCTGCTGGGGCGAGCTCGGCTTGATTTCCGCAGACTTGATCAGCGCAACACGATCGACAACGTCGAAACCGGCCACCCCGCTTGGGCGTGAATACGATCGACAACTACATGGCCGAAATCATCGACCTTCTCGAACCAGGGCACGAGGACGTGATGTGGGACCGCACTCGCGCCGGATCCGTGGATTCTTCTGCGGTCCGGACTTTCCCACCCTCGCCCCCGGCCTTGGGTAATGTACACCCTGGCTTGTTGCGATGACTCGGACGATCAGGTCCACAAGAGTGGTGTCCTAAGAAAGCGAAGCCAATTCATGAACGTGACCACCGAAGTCGATCCCCACCTCATTGCCGTCGCCGCCGAACTGCCGCGCCCCGAATACTCGACCGACGAACTGATCGCCGCCGGGCACGGGCATCTTTCCGACAGGCTTGTGGCGATGTTGAGCAAGCTGGGTATCCAGAAGCGGCACTCGATTTTGAGCAACTACCCGGATGTCCTCTTCCGGGGCGCCGAGCCGGAACTGGACATCCCCGCGTCCACCCTGGCCGCCAGGGCCGTGCGCACCTGCTTGGCCAAGGCCGACGTGCCGATGGACTCCATCGGTCTCGTGCTCGGCGTGTCCAGCAGTCCCGCCCGGCTGCTGCCCAGTCTCGTGTGCGACCTGTTCGCCCTGATACCGGAAATTCCCCGGACCGCGGCGAATCTGAGCATTGAGTTCATGGGGTGTTCCTCGATGGCGAAGGCCGTCGACACTGCGCGGTGGTTTCTGAACTACCGGCCCGAGCAACACGTTCTTGTGTGCTTCATGGACGCGATCACGCCATTGTCTCCTGAACTGCCGGACTTCTACTCGCATTTCTCAGAGGTGGATGTGGAGGGCCGGCAGGGCACCGTGAACGTACTGCACGGGTTCCTGTTCGCGGATGCCGCCGTGGCGATGGTTTTCGGTGCGCAGGGCGGCGGGCCGTCGTTCGGCCCGGTGGCGAATCTGACGAACGAGCGGGCGTCGGACGCCGAACTCGGCACCGTCCCGGACGGCGGATCGGACATCCCGCTGGTGTACGGGCGACGGGCTTACACGCTGAGCCCCGACGTCACCCCGCGTGGCGCCTTCTATGCCAGTGAGACCCTGAAGAGGGTGCTGGACAGTGACGAGTGCAAGCTGCGTGATCCCAGCGAGGCCGCGGTGCTGCTCATGCATACCGGTAGTACTCGCATTCTGGACGAACTGTGCGCGCAGTTCGGTGTTCGGCCGGAGGACGACATCGTCGGCTCGTCGTATCGGGTGTTGCGAGACTACGGGAACACCATTGGTTGTTCTGTCCCGCTGATGTTGGCGGAGTCGACCCGCCGGCCGCCAGGGCAGGGATTGGTCGTCTCGTTCGGACTCAGCTTCGCCTGTGGCGCTTTCACAATGAACATCCCCGACGGCGGCTGGAGACCCTGACTGCCGACCCGGGCCTACCCGTCAGGGTGTCGGAACCCACTAGGAGCCAGGACTCGAATTCGCGTTTGGAGTGCACATGCGTTACACCCTTCCCTCCTTGTTCGCCGCAGCCGCGGATATCGGGCAGGACGAACCGGCGGTGTTCGCCGACGGTGGATACCGATCCTGGAGGCAATGGCGTGACGACGCGGACGCGTTGGCCCGGGGGCTGCAGGAGTCGGGTGTCGGGCCGGGCGACGTGGTGGCCGTCCATCTGCCCAACAGCTGGGATTTCCTCACTCTCCACATTGCCATCGCCGCCGCGGGCGCGGTGATGCTTCCGCTGCACCTTGGTCTCGGGCTGGTGGAACTGCGCTCGCTTCTCGAGCGCACTGGCGCCGGAACGATTGTCGTGCCGGCCGACAACCAGGGACGATCCGGGGCCGAACTCGCCCGGCAGCTTCGCACGGGCTCATCAGCGCTGCGGCATGTGCTGATGACCGGAGAGCCGGACGACACCGTTGGCGACGTCGGCTGGATCGAGACGGTGAAGCGCCAGTGGAAGGGAGCGTCGCCGCTGCCTGTGCGCGTGTCACCGGACGATCCATTCGTGTTCCTGCCCTCGTCGGGGACGACCTCGCTACGCCAGAAAATCTGCGTGCACACCCACGACAGCCTGCTGTCCAACGCGGCCGCGACCGCCGCTGACGGCCAAGCACTCCGCACCGACGAAATCGTCAGTGCCAGCCCGTTCACGCATCTTTTCGGCTTGCTTTCCATCCATCTCAGCCTGGTCACCGGCGGCAGGCAGGCGCTGTTGCCCAGGTGGGACGTCGAGCACTTCGGTCAACTGACCCGGCACGCCGCGCCAACGGTGCTCTTCGCGGTACCCGCGCAGATCCGGGACATCGTGTCACGGCTGGGCACAGTGGAGGACCCGAGCGGATTCACGCTGCGGGAGATGCGGGTCAGCGGTGCGGTTGTTCCTGCCGCACTCGTCGAGGAGGCGCGCCGCCGCACCAAGGCACGGGTGATCGTGCACTGGGGCATGTCCGAGCTGGGTGGGGGCCTGTTCACCCGGCCCGGCGATCCGCCTGAGACGGCGATCAGGAGTGTCGGCCGTCCGGTCTCCGAGGGGGAGGTGCGGGTCGTTGGGGAGAACGGCACGCTGTGCGGCGTGGGTGAGACCGGCGAACTTCAGTTCCGCGGCCGGTCCTTGTTCAAGGAGTATCTGGCGGAGCCGGAGCTGACACGTGCCGCGCTGACAGCGGATGGCTGGTTGCGGACCGGTGACCGGGCCAGCCTGAACGCGGACGGCACGGTCGCGTTCCGCGGTCGTGATGCGGACCTGATCAATGTCGGCGGGGTGAAGTTCAGCGCGACGGAGGTCGAGGTACTGCTCGCGACCTTTCCAGGTCTGCGGCAGGTCGCCGTTGTCGGCCGCCCGGACGAGCGTCTCGGCGAGTATCCATGCCTGGTCGCCAGCCTGCGCGACGGCGGGTCGGTCACCTTGGGGGAGGTCACCGAGCACCTGGCCGCCAAGGGAGTGGCGGACTATAAGATGCCCGCTGAGCTGATCCTGCTCGAAGAAGTACCCTGCACTCCGACAGGAAAGATCGCGAAGAGCCGCCTCATCGCGATGCTCGACGACGGTGCCGCAACCACGTCGACGTGGGCTCAGCGACTTCTGACACACAGCCCCGCCGAGCGCTTCGCCCAGGCGCTGGAACTGGTTCGGGCTCAGGTCGCCTCGGTACTCGGGCGGTCCGATCCGATCGGGCCGGACCAGGTCTTCACGGACTACGGCCTGCGCTCGCTGACCGCTGTCAAGCTGCGGATGGAACTGGTCGAGGCCACGGGGTGCGATCTGCCGACGACCGTGGCCTTCGACCTGCCAACGCCCCGCCGGCTGGCCCGGCATTTGGCCGACCTGCTCAGCGCCGAGCACCGTGTTCCGGGCAGCGTTATCACGTCACGGTCGCACCGGCGTGGTGACGAGGATCCCGTTGCCGTCGTGGGCATGGGTTGCCGGTTGCCCGGCGGTATCGCCTCTCCCGCCGAGCTGTGGGACCTGCTGGTGGCGGGAGCGGACGCGATCGGGGATTTTCCCGCCGACCGTGACTGGGACCTCGGCGCGGCCGCCTCTTACGTCCGACGCGGTGGCTTCCTTCCGGATGCCGCCTGGTTCGACGCCGAGTTTTTCGGGATCTCGCCGCGGGAAGCCGCCCTCATGGACCCGCAGCAGCGACTGTTGCTGGAAACGGCCTGGGAGGCACTGGAGCACGCCCGGATCGACCCGGTCTCGCTGCAGGACAGCGAGACCGGCGTATTCGTCGGCATGATGGCGTCGGACTATCTGCCGAGCCGGCAGGAAGCGGCACCGGGCTTCGACGGCGGGGCGATGATCGGAAACGCGAGCAGTGTCGCATCCGGCCGGATCTCCTACCTACTGGGGCTGCGCGGCCCTTCGCTCACCGTGGACACCGCGTGTTCGTCGTCGCTGGTCGCCTTGCATCTCGCGGCACAGTCCCTACACTCCGGAGAGTGTTCGCTGGCGCTGGTGGGCGGCGCCACAGTCATGTCGACTCCCGCTACCTTCGCGGAGTTCGCCCGGCAACAGGCACTCTCCTCCGATGGACGGTGTAAGGCCTTCGCCGCCGCAGCGGACGGTACCGGGTGGTCGGAAGCCGTCGGAATGGTCGTCCTCGAACGTCTCTCGGACGCTCACCGTGCCGGTCACCGGGTGCTCGGTGTCATCAGGGGCAGTGCCGTCAACCAGGACGGCAGGTCAAACGGGTTGACCGCGCCGAGCGGCCCAGCGCAACAACAAGTGATTCGCAGGGCATTGGCCGACGCTGGGCTCTCACCGTCCGATGTGGACGTGGTCGAGGCGCACGGCACGGGCACGAAGCTCGGTGATCCGATCGAAGCGCGGGCGATCCTGTCCAGCTACGGGCAGGACCGCGACAGCCCGTTGCTGCTGGGTTCGGTGAAGTCGAACCTCGGACATACCCAAGCCGCCGCCGGTGTCATCGGGACGATCAAGACGATCCTGGCGATCCAGCACGGGCTGGTGCCCAAGACGCTGCATGTGGATGAACCTTCGCCGCACGTGGACTGGTCTGCGGGGGCGGTGCGTCTGGCCACCGAGCCGGTGCCGTGGCCCGTGACCGGACGGCCACGTCGCGCCGGTGTGTCAGCGTTCGGGATCAGTGGTACGAACGCGCACATCATCCTGGAGCAGGCCCCGGTCGAGGCCGATGTGACCACAGCGCGGGCACCGCTGGCGGCGGTGCCACTGATCCTCTCGGCGTCGACGCCGCAGGCACTGAGAGCGCAGGCAGAACGATTGCTCGCCGACATGGACGCGGGCGTCGACGCGGCGGACATGGGCTACTCACTGGTCTCGACACGGGCGAGCCTTGAGCATCGTGCGGTGATCGTCGACGCCGATCGCGCCGAACTGGCCGCTGTTGCCCAAGGGACGTCCGCCGTGGCGGTGACCGGTCGCGCGGACGTGCCTGGCCGGACTGTGTTCGTCTTTCCTGGCCAGGGTGCGCAATGGGCCGGTATGGGCCTCGAACTGCTCGATTCCGCTCCGGTTTTCGCGGATGCCATGGTCGAGTGTGACAAGGTACTCAGTGAGTTCGTCGATTGGTCATTGATCGAGGTCCTCGGTGACGAGTCGGCCCTGCAGCGGCCCGATGTCCTCCAGCCCACCATGTTCGCGATCATGGTCTCGCTGGCCCGGCTGTGGCAGTCCCACGGTGTCACCCCCGACGCCGTGATCGGCCATTCCCAGGGGGAGATCGCCGCAGCGTACGTCGCCGGCGCGTTGTCGTTGCGCGACGCGATCCGGACAGTTGTACGGCGTGCGCTCCTGTGTTCGTCGCTGATCGGTACCGGCCTGTTGTTGTCCGTGGAGTCGACCTGGGACCTCGAACAACGGATCTCCCGATGGCCCGGTGTGAGCATCGCCGCGTACAACGGACCTTCTTCGGTGGTCCTGGCCGGAGGTGCAGACGCCATCACCAAACTGGCCGAGGAGTACCGAGCAGAAGGCATGCGGGCCAGCGTCATCCCGGCCAGCTTTCCGTCGCACTCCGCGTCCGTCGAGCCCCTCCGCGACCGGCTGCTGGAAGAGCTGTCCGGCATCAGCCCGCGACCGGTGGACATTCCCTGGTATTCCACGGTGACCGGCGCGGTGATGCGCGGATCGGAAGCCGGCGCCGGCTATTGGTACGACAACCTGCGCCAGCCCGTCCAGTTCGCTTCGACCGTGAAAACCCTGGTGTCAGCGGGATTCGGGCACTTCATCGAGATCAGCTCGCATCCCGTGCTCGTTCCGTCGATCCGGGAAACGGTGGGCGAAGCCGGATCGGCCGTGGGCACACTGTGCCGTGACAAGGGCGGTGTGCGACGATTCCTGACCTCGGCGGCTGAAGGCTACGTGCGCGGCCTGGCCGTCGACTGGGCGAGCTTGTTCGACGGCAGCGGAGCACGGCGGATAGACCTGCCTACCTATCCGTTCCAACGCAGTCGTTACTGGCTTGGCGGCGCGGCGCGGCCACGGGCGGCCGGTCTCGGCCAGCAGGGCCTCACACACCCGTTGGTATCGGCCCTCGTCGAAGATCCAGGCCACGACGGCTCGGTGTTCACCGGCCGGATTTCCCTGGCCGAACTGGCCTGGCTGGACGATCATCGCGTGAACGGCACGGTGGTGGTCCCGGGAACAGCATTGCTGGAACTGGCGATTCAGGTCGGCGACCGCTTCGGCCGCGGGCGGGTCAACGAGCTGTTGGTGCTCTCCCCCCTGGTGGTTCCCGATCACGGCGCTGTTCAGGTGCAGGTTCGCGTCGGCGACGAGCGGGACGAGTGTCTCACGTTCATCATCTATTCCAGGATCGAAGGTCGCGAGTCATGGACGAAGCACGCGACCGGAGAACTCGGCCCGGATACGACCTCCCCCGGATTCGCCCTGTCCGCATGGCCACCGGAGGGGGCGCAGGCGGTGGATCCAAGTACCGTGTACCAGTCCCTCGTCGATGCCGGTGTGGCGCACGGGCCGATGTTTCGCACCTTGCGTGTGGTCTGGCAGCGCGGTTCCGAATTGTTCGCCGAGGTGGAACTCCCGGAGGGACCGCGCGACGAATCGTCCGCGTTCTGGCTGCATCCCGCTCTGCTTGACGGAGCACTCCATCCGACCGCGTTGCTCAGTGGCCCCTCCGACGGCCCGCTGCTGCCGTTTGCGTGGCGAGGCGTGAGCCTGTTCGCGACCGGGGCGACGGCACTTCGGGTGTGCCTACGCCCCGACAGCGATGGAACGGGGGGATTCGCCCTCGACATCACCGATGACCAAGGCATTCCGGTCGCGCAGGTGGAATCCCTCATCCATCGCCAGCTCACGGCCGGCCTTCCCGGCGCGGGCACGGCGTATCGGGAATCGTTGTTCCGGATGGACTGGGCCGCCGTCGACCCTGACCGGTGTCCGCGGTCCGACCATGACGTGCTGGATCTGAGTGCGGAGCGCGACCTACGGAGCGTCCTTGCCAGGGTCGTCACGACGATGCGGGATCGGGCGCCCGGCGCGGCCGGGCTGGTGGTCCTTACCAGCCACGCGGTGACCACCCGGGAGGGCGAGGACACCGATCCGGCCCAAGCCGCGGTGTGGGGTCTGGTCCGTTCGGCGCAGCAGGAGAACCCGGACTCATTCCTCCTTGTCGATACGGACGACCCGGCGTCATTCGAGCCGACCTTGCCCCCGGGGGAAACCGAGTTCGCCATCCGCTCCGGTGCGATCCTGGTTCCCAGGCTGGTCAGGCAGCCAGTGGACGACGAACCGACGACGCTGAACCCCACGGGCACCGTGCTGATCACCGGCGGAACCGGGACCCTCGGCCGGCTGCTGGCCAAACACCTGGTCCAGCAGTACGGGGTGCGTCAGCTGCTGCTGCTGTCCCGGCGAGGACCGGACACTCCCGGTGCGGACGTGCTTCACAAGGAGCTGGCCCACTGCGGCGCAACGGTGAACATCGTCGCCTGTGACGTGGGCGACCG
Source organism: Streptosporangium sp. NPDC001681 (assembly GCF_040298085.1). Lineage (NCBI taxonomy): Bacteria > Bacillati > Actinomycetota > Actinomycetes > Streptosporangiales > Streptosporangiaceae > Streptosporangium > Streptosporangium sp. NPDC001681. The sequence goes on from NZ_JBEOZN010000089.1 coordinate 32,119, forward strand.
TGCGGCCCTCGCCGATGTCTTGGCCGGAATAGCCGCCGAGCACCCACTGACGGGGGTGGTTCACGCCGCCGGGCTGCTCGACGACGGTGTGGTCGGCTCGCTGACCGCCGACCGGTTCGACACCGTGCTACGCGCCAAAGCCGATGCCGCATGGCACCTACACGAACTCACCCTGGACCGTCCTCTGGAGATGTTCGTGTTCTTCTCCTCGATCGCCGGCCTGCTCGGCAGCCCCGGCCAGGGCAATTACGGTGCGGCCAATGCCTATCTGGACGGGCTGGCTGCCTACCGGCGGGCTCGAGGCCTCTCGGCGGTGTCGGTGGCCTGGGGACTGTGGGAATCGGACACCGGCATGACCGGCACGATGACTGCGGTGGATCACGACCGGATTCTTCGCAGCGGCATCGAGGCATTGTCCGACGAGGATGGGCTTCGCCTCTTCGACGCCGTGCTCACCGCGGGTCCCGCGCTGCTCGGGGCAATGCGCGTCAACGTCCCGGCACTCCGGCGCGGTTCGCCGAGACCCGCATGGAACGGCATCGTTCGGCCGCCGAACAGGCGGACCATCGTGACCGGAGCCAGTGAAGCCGGCACAGCGGGCTCGTTGCGCCGACAGTTCGCAGAGCTCGACGAGGCTGGACAGGTTCGGCTCATCGAGAACACGGTGCGCTCTCATGCCGCTGCCGTGCTGGGCCACAGTGACCCATCCGTAGTGGACCCGAACCGGGAATTCCTGCAAAGCGGATTCGACTCGCTGTCGGCGATGGAGTTGCGTAACCGGCTCAACCAGGTCACCGGCCTGAAGCTGGCCTCGATGGCCGTGTTCGAGAGCAGGACTCCCGCCAGGCTGGCCGATCTGGTGCGCCGCGCCATGGTCGAGCAGCCGGACGCGAGCGTGACCAGGACAGACGTGTCCACAATGGATCATCATGGCGATGACTTGGTCTTTTCGCTGGTCCGGCAGGCCGTGGACGCAGGGAAGGTCACCGAAGCCTTCGGCCTCATGCGTGCGGTTGCCGACCTCCGGCCGTCCTTCGCGTCCGTCGCGGATCTCGGCTCGTTACCGACGCCGATGACGTTGGCGGAGGGACCGTCCGGCGTTCGGCTGATCGCCTTGAGTTCACCAATGGCCGACGGTGCCGTTCACCAGCACGCGCGGCTCGCCGCGCATTTCCAGGGCGTCATGCGCATGTCGGCGGTGCCGTTGCCAGGATTCGAGTCGGCCGAAAAACTGCCCGCCACCGGCGAAGTCGCGGTCGCTGCGGTAGCGGAAAGCGTGCGGCGGGTCAGCGCGGGTGACCCGTTCGTACTGCTCGGCTATTCCTCCGGCGGGGCGCTTGCCTATGCCACCGCCGACTACCTGGAGACCAAGCTGCAAATCCGACCGGCCGCAGTGGTTCTTCTCGACACGTTCAGACTCGGCGACCCGTCGGCCCCCCTCGATCAAGTACTGCAGCGGATGTTCTCGGTCGAGCCGACCTTCGGCGCGATCACCGGCGACCGGCTCTCTGCCATGGGGCGCTGGCTGGCCGTTATGTCCGAGCTACGGTTCGACCCGATCACCGCGCCGGTTCTGTTCGTCCAGGCCGCCAAGCCGTTCACGCAAGATGACCAGGATTCCGGCCGCTGGGTGGCCACGCCCTTCGAGCCGACACACACTCTCAGGTCCGTGCGATCCGACCATTTCACCATGGTCGGGACCGATTCTGACCAGACCAGTCGCGTAATCCAGGAATGGCTTGAAAAGACGCTATGACTGCATTTCGTCATCGCTGGTCTATTTTCGCCAGATCGTGAATCGTGCTGAAAATGGCGAGGAAGCACTCGTGCGATGCACGAACGCTCTCGACGTATTAGACGTCAACGGACTTCACGCGAAGATTACGAACTTTGAAATCCTGCCGGCGGTGCCCGCCCGCCGGCCGGGACCGGAGTCACTCGGAGGCAAAGATGCGAGACCAAGGTCTGGGTTCCTGGCCTGCCAGGCGGGCCCGGATGAGCGCGGCGAACGTGGCGGTCCGATACGAGGATCAGGCCATCACCTACGCCGAGCTCGATGAGCGGGTCGCCGCGCTGGCGGGCCGAATGCGTGCGCTCGGCGTTCGCCGGGGCGACCGGGTCGCCTATCTCGGTCCGAATCACCCGTTCTACCTCGAAGTGCTGTTTGCGACCGGGTTGCTCGGCGCGGTGTTCGTGCCGCTGAACTTCAGGCTCACCGCCGGAGAGATTGACGACCTTCTCTCGGACTGCGCGGCCAGGTTGATCATCTACGGCGAATCCATGAAGGAGAAAGTCTCCGAACTCGATAGGGACCGGCATGGTGTTCGGGCGCTGGCGTGCACCGAACTCGACAGCGCCGTGCGCGAAGACGTTCCACCTGACGAGCACGTCAGCCTCGAGGACCTGTGCGTGATCCTGTATACGTCCGGTACTACGGGAAAGCCCAAAGGCGTCATGCTCACGCACGGCAACCTCACCTGGAACTGCTTCAATACCATTGTCGAGAACGATGTGACCACCGATGAAAAAGTGCTGATCGCGGCCCCGCTCTTCCACGCCGCGGCACTGTGCATGATGTGCCTGCCGACCCTGCTCAAAGGTGGGACGGCAGTTCTCGTCTCCTCGTTCGAACCGGATTCGGTGCTGGACCTGATCGAGCGCGAGCGCATCACAGTCATGTTCGGCGTGCCCGCGATGTTCGAGGCAATGGCCAGTCGGCCGCGCTGGCCAGAGGCCGATCTCTCGAGTATCCGTCGCCTCTTGTGCGGCGGCGCACCGGTACGCCTGGCGACGATCCGCCGTTACCTTGACCGGGGACTGAACTTCGGTCAGGGATACGGTCTTACCGAGACGGCTGCCGGAGTGCTGATGCTCGACCGCGCTCATCTGGAGATCAAAGCCGGATCCACTGGCGTGCCTTCGTTCTTCACCGACGTCCGGGTCGTCGACGCCGATCGGCGAGAGGTGCCCAAGGGTGTCCCGGGGGAAGTCATGGTCAGCGGCCCGAACGTGATGCGTGGCTACTGGGGTCAACCTGATGCCACCGACGAGGTCTTCGACGCGGGATGGTTCCAGACCGGTGATGTCGGCGTCGTTGATGAGGACGGTTACTTCTTCATCGTCGATCGGATCAAGAACGTGATCATCTCCGGCGGCGAGAACGTGTACCCCGCGGAGATCGAAGGCCTGTTGCGCGGCCTCGACGGTGTCTCCGCCTGCGTCGTGATCGGCGTGCCGGACGAGAAGTGGGGCGAAGTCGGCAAGGCCGTGGTCGTCGTCGATCCGCGTGCTCGCATCGACGAAGCCACGGTGCTTGCTCAGTTACGGCTTCGCCTCGCCGCGTACAAGGTGCCCAAGTCGGTGCAGTTCGTCGACGCGCTGCCCACCACCGCGTCCGGCAAGATCTCCAGATCTGAGGTCCACCGACGCTACGGTGACGGAGGGGTGCTGCGAGAACGTGGTTCGGATCAGTGACCGGTATTACTTGCGCGGCGGCGCCCTTTGCACCTGATTTCTTTGACTGTTCGCCATACATCACACAGTCATATTGACCGGGCCACACCCGGCAAAGTGCATCGTTCGTAAACCCTACGCTAAGGAGTCAATCGGTGCGTGCTGTACAGGTCGGGGAGTTCGGCGGTCCCGAGGTGCTCAAAGTGGTGGACCTGCCGGAGCCGGTCCCGGCTGACGGCCAGCTGCTGGTGAAGGTGAACCGCGCCGGCATCAACTACGCCGACACGGATCAGACCGAGAATTCCTTTCCGTCCCCGCAGAAGCTGCCCTTCGTGCCCGGCTTCGAGGTCGTCGGCCGCGCACAGGACGGCCGCCGCGTGGTCGCGTTGAGCGTCGACGGCGCCTACGCTGAGTACGCCCTGGCCGACGAGCGGCTGGCATTCGACGTGCCCGACGGCGTGTCCGACGCCGCCGCACTGGCACTGGTTCTGCAGGGCGTCACCGCGTGGCACCTGCTGCGCACCTCGTCGCGCATGCGGCCGGGCGAGTCCGTGCTGGTGATGTCGGCCGCGGGTGGAGTCGGCTCGCTGGCCGTCCAGTTGGCCAAGCTGTGGGGCGCCGGCCGGATCATCGGTACCGCGTCCTCGGCCGACAAACGCGACCTTGCCGTCGAGCTGGGCGTGGACGTGGCGATCGACGCCAGTCCGACCGAGGGACTGACCGAGCGGATCATCGAGGCCAACAACGGCAAGCCGGTCGACATCGTGCTGGAGATGACCGGCGGGGAGGTCTTCGATGCCACGCTAGGCGCGCTGGCCGGCTTCGGCCGCCTGGTCGCCTCCGGCTCGGCCTCCAGGACCACCCGACCGCCGGTCTTGCCGTCCAAGCTGATGGCGAACTCCACGTCGGTGGTCGGCTTCTTCCTACCGGACTGCTTCCACCGGCCGCCGATGATGCGCGAGCCGATGGACGAGTTGTTCGCGATGGTCGCCGACGGTCGGCTGGTGCCGCAGTTGGGCGGTGACTACGCGCTGACCGATGTGGTGCAGGCGCATGAGGACCTTCGCTCCCGCAAGACCGTCGGCAAGCTCGTGCTGGACCCCGCGAGGTAACCGGTTCGCCCGCGGCGGCCCGTTCGGTCATCATGAGCTCCCAAGGGCTTCTTGAGGTCGGGCGGCCTCGCGTGTCGGCACTGGTCGGGGAGAACGGCGCGGGTAAGACTACCCTGCCGCGCATCCTGTCCGACGCGCGGAAACCCGCCGATGGCGGCGGGTCGTGCGGGGCGGCCTTGGCGTGATGCCGCAGTTCATCGGCTCGGTTCGTGATGAGTCCACGGTCCGCGACTCCGGCCAAACCCTCGCTGTTGCATGCCGCTCATTGGTCAGCCTGGCGACGCCGGCATCAGGCCCGAGCCCGGTGGTTCCACAAACGCGCCCGTCTGGTTACCGCATAGCCCCAGCTCAAGTCGCGAATGGCTAGCTAGAGGTGGGCGTGCTCAAGCCGTCCGACGCCACCTTCGACGCGCAACCTCGGCGCCTGGTCCAACAGCGGGATGTCGGGCTCGTCGTCGCCGGGGACCCGCCAGTCCTGGACGGGCATAAGGCCCGGTTCGATCAGCTTGAACCCGTCGAACAGCTGTAGCACCTGCTCGTGCGTGCGGAAGACGGACTGCGCGGGGGAGCCGGCGGTGGCGAGGCTGAGCTGTCTGATCGATTCTGGGGCGCTCTCGGCCATGGTGTGGGACAGGATGAGGTGGCTGCCGGGCGCCATCCGGTCGCGGAAGTGCTTGATGATGCCGGCCGGGGACTCGCTTTCCATGACGAAGTGCAGCACGGCGACCATCAAGATCCCGACTGGCTGCTCGAAGTCGATCAGCTCGATGACCTGTGGGTCGTTGAGGATCTCCGCCGGTCGGCGCAGGTCGGCGCGCAGAGTGGTCAGGCCGGGTTCGCTGGCCAGCAGGACCTCGGCATGGCGTTGGACGACCGGGTCGTAGTCGACGTAGACGACACGCGCCTCGGGAGCCACCCGGCGCGCGACCTCGTGGACGCTCGGCGAGGTGGGGATGCCTGTGCCGAGGTCGAGGAACTGCTTCACCCCTCGGGCGGCGACGTGGCGTACTGCTCTGGTCAGAAACATTCGGTTGGCTCTGGCCACCGCCCTGGTGTCCGGGGCCACCGCGAGCAAACGGCCGCCGATCTCCCGGTCGATGGCCAGGTGGTCTTTCCCACCCAGCAGGTAGTCGTAGACCCGTGCGGAGCTGGGTACGTTGGGGTCGACACCGGGAGGAACGCGCTCCAGCTCAGCCATGATCGCCATCATAGTCGCCTCATATCCCTGCACATCCGGTCAAGTGCCCCGCGATTTGTGAGGTCTGCCCACAGATTGCGGCGCCGATCGGGCCGAACCGCCCGTGAGGGTGTGTCGCCATCGCGTCTGGTGTCGGGAGCGAGGCCGACTGGAGGTGATCTTGAACGTGACGAGGAAGCATCACGGGAGTGATCACAACGATCTGTCGCCCGCTCCCAGGTAGGAATCCGCTGCGGAGGAGGCCGTGGCGAGCTCGACCGGCCGCCGTATCACCTCCTCCTCCACGCCGCGGCGACCGGTTTGTGTCCGAGGGGCGGCACGCGATACGACGCCGGAGACGGCAGGGGTGGCTATCCGCCGCTCCGCCAGGGCAGTAGGACCGGTTCGGCGGGAAGGTCCCCGGCCAGCAGGCCGGGCAGCAGGACAGGCAGGTTGACGGGGAAGACCAGCTCCCGGGTGGTCAGGAACTCCCGGTGCGGCCACCAGCGGTGCGCCGAGATCTGCGAGCGCTCCAGCTCCTCCTGTCCCGAGACGTCGACGGTGTGGCCGTCGACGCGCAGGAAGAAGAACGAGTCGGTCGCCTTGACCAGGACGTCGCCGAACTCGGCGAGGCCGGAGGTGCGGGCCACGACGGGCCCCAGCCGCTCCTCCGCGACGTCCAGCCCGGTCTCCTCGCGCAGCTCGCGGACCGCGGCGGCGGCCAGGCTCTCCCCCTCGTGCACCCCTCCGCCCGGGGTGACCCAGAAGTGCTCGGCGGGCCAGTGCGCGGGAGCCCGGAACCGGAACAGCAGGAGGCGGTCGTCGTCGTCGACCAGCAGGACCCGGGCACTGGGGCGGGAGATCGGGGCAGCCACCTTCCCGATCATAGAAGAGCCTCTCGTCCACGGGGTCGTTCGCGCGACGCCCGGCGGTTGACGGCCGGGGCACGGGTGAGAGAACGGCGCGTCGCCGAGGCCGGGGCACCCGCTCGTCCCGTGCGGCGGCGGGAGCCGGTGATCGGGTGTCAAGCGGTCGTCAAGGTATGCCGGGCCCCGCGTGGGGGAGGCGTCAAGCCTGGGTGCCGAGGCGTATGGAAACCGTCAAGCGGCGCAATAAGCGCGGAAAACAGCGCTTTCCTTGCATGTGCCCTGCCCGTCGGGCGGTGGTGAGAACAAATCCCGGATGCGAGGAGTGGGGATGGCAGACGTCATCTTCGTCGCCCTGACGATCGCGGTCTTCGCGATACTCGGGCTGGTCGTCAAGGCGGTGGAACGGCTGTGAGTACCGTCAACGCCGCCGGTCTGGTCGTGGTCGTCGGCCTGGTGATCTTCATGGTCGTGGCCTTGCTGTTTCCGGAGCGCTTCTAATGTCGTCGACCATGGCCGGAGTCCTGTTCATCGGATCCCTCGTCGTCGCCCTCGCGCTGGTCCACCGGCCGCTGGGCGGCTACATGTACCGCGTCTACACCGGCGGGAGGCACCTCGCCCCCGAGCGGGTGATCTACCGGCTCATCGGCGTCAGGCCGGACGCCGAGCAGGGGTGGGGTGGCTACGCCCGCAGCGTGCTGGCGTTCTCGGCGGTCTCCGTCCTTTTCCTCTACGGGCTGCAGCGGCTGCAGGACAAGCTGTTTCTGTCGCTGGGCTTCCCCCCGGTGACCGACCACGTCGCGTGGAACACCGCGGTCAGCTTTGTCACCAACACCAACTGGCAGGCCTACTCCGGTGAGTCCACCATGGGCCACCTGGTGCAGATGTCCGGCCTGGCGGTGCAGAACTTCGTGTCCGCCGCGGTGGGCATGGCGGTGGCGATCGCCCTGGTCCGCGGTCTCGCCCGCAAGGAGACCGGGGAACTGGGCAACTTCTGGGTGGACCTGGTCCGCGGCACCCTTCGCATCCTGCTGCCGATCGCCCTGGTCGGCGCGGTCGTGCTGCTGGCGGGCGGACTGGTCCAGAACCTCGCCTCCCCGCACGAGGTGACTACCCTGACCGGCGGCACCCAGGCGATCACCGGCGGTCCGGTGGCCAGCCAGGAGATCATCAAGGAGCTGGGCAACAACGGCGGCGGGTTCTACAACACGAACTCGGCGCACCCCTTCGAGAACGCCACGAGCTGGACCAACTGGGTGGAGATCTTCGCGATCCTCCTGATCCCGTTCGCGCTGCCCCGCACGTTCGGCCGCATGGTCGGAGACAGGCGGCAGGGCTACGCGATCGTCGCGATCATGGGGATCCTGGCGCTGACCGGCGTCGCGCTGCTCACCGGGCTGGAGACCGCCCACGGCGGCACGGTCCCGCAGGCGGCCGGCGCCGCGCTGGAGGGCAAGGACATGCGCTTCGGCGTGCCCGACTCCGCCACCTTCGCCGCCGCCGCCACCCTGACCTCGACCGGCGCGGTGAACTCCTCCCACGACTCGTTCACCGCGCTCGGCGGCATGATCACGATGTTCAACATGATGCTGGGCGAGGTCGCCCCCGGCGGCGCGGGCGCGGGTCTGTACGGCATGCTCGTCCTCGCGGTGATCGCGGTATTCGTGGCCGGGCTCATGGTCGGCCGCACCCCCGAGTACCTGGGCAAGCGGATCGGCGCCCGCGAGATCAAGTTCGCCGCGATGTACTTCCTGGTCACGCCGGTGCTGGTGCTGACCGGCACGGCGCTGGCGATGGGCTCGGCCGAGCAGCGGGCGAGCATGCTCAACACTGGCCCGCACGGCTTCTCCGAGGTGCTGTACGCCTTCACCAGCGCGTCCAACAACAACGGCTCCGCGTTCGCCGGCCTCACCGCCAACACGCCGTGGTACGACGTGGCTCTCGGCCTGTGCATGGCCTTCGGCAGGTTCTTGCCGATCATCTTCGTACTCGCCCTGGCGGGCTCCCTGGCCGCGCAGGCACCGGTGCCCGTATCAGCGGGCACCCTGCCCACCTACCGGCCGCAGTTCGTCGGCATGGTCGTCGGCGTGACGGTGATCCTCGTCGCGCTGACCTTCCTGCCCGCCCTGGCACTCGGCCCGCTCGCGGAGGGATTCCAGTGATGTTCACCCGGACGTTCCAGATGCCGGGCCATACCCCCACCCCCGGGAACGGCAGGGTGGGCGGCGGTCTCCTCCACCCCAGGCAACTGATCACATCGCTGCCCGAGGCGCTCAGGAAGCTCAATCCGGCCACGCTCTGGCGTAACCCGGTGATGCTGATCGTCGAGATCGGCGCGGCCTTCACCACGGCGCTCGCGGTGGTGGACCCCTCGTTCTTCGCCTGGGCCACTGTGGTGTGGCTCTGGCTGACCGTGCTCTTCGCCAACCTGGCCGAGGCCGTCGCCGAGGGGCGCGGCAAGGCACAGGCGGCCACGTTGCGCGCTGCCAAGCGCGACACCACGGCGCGGCGGCTGCGTGGCCGCGACTCCACCGAGTGGGACGTCGTCGGGGCACCCGAGTTGCTGCGGGGAGACTTCGTCGTGGTGGAGGCCGGGGAGATCATCCCAGGTGACGGCGACGTGGTCGACGGCATCGCCTCGGTGGACGAGTCGGCCATCACCGGCGAGTCCGCCCCGGTCATTCGTGAGTCGGGCGGCGACCGCTCGGCGGTGACCGGCGGCACCAAGGTGCTGAGCGACCGGATCGTCGTCCAGATCACCCAGCGGCCCGGCGAGAGCTTCATCGACCGGATGATCGCCCTGGTCGAGGGTGCCGGCCGGCAGAAGACGCCCAACGAGATCGCCCTCAACATCCTGCTGGCCGCCCTGACGATCATCTTCCTGGTCACCACCGCGACCATGCAGCCACTGGCGATCTACGCCAAGGCCCAGAACCCCGGAGTCCCGGACTCGCCCGCCCTGACCGCGGACGGTGTCAGCGGCATCGTGCTGGTCGCGCTGCTGGTCTGCCTCATCCCGACCACCATCGGGGCACTGCTGTCGGCGATCGGCATCGCCGGCATGGACCGGCTGGTCCAGCGCAACGTGCTCGCGATGAGCGGCCGCGCGGTCGAGGCGGCAGGAGACGTCAACACCCTGCTGCTGGACAAGACCGGCACCATCACCCTGGGCAACCGGCAGGCGTCGGCGTTCCTGACCGCCTCCGGAGTCTCCGCGGACGAACTGGCGGAGGCCGCACAACTGGCCAGCCTGGCCGACGAGACCCCCGAAGGCCGCTCCATCGTGGTCTACGCCAAGCAGGAGCACGGGCTGAGAGAGCGCCTGCCGGGAGAACTCGCCCGCGCCCAGTGGATCGGGTTCACCGCGCAGACCCGGATGAGCGGTGTCGACCTCGAAGGCCGCCAGGTCCGGAAGGGCGCCGCCACCGCCGTGATGAAGTGGATTCGCGACCACGGCGGCCATCCCGTCGAGGCGGTCGGAGGCATCGTCGACGCCGTCTCCGGCTCCGGCGGCACCCCGCTGGTCGTCGGCGAGATCGCCGACGGCAGGGCGCGGGTGCTGGGGGTCATTCATCTCAAGGACGTCGTCAAGCAGGGCATGCGCGAGCGGTTCGACGAGATGCGCC